>CAYYYC010000150.1:0-5399 GCA_964475695.1 uncultured Rubrivivax sp. | reverse complement strand
CTCGAGCCTCCATTGCGCGCATTACCGCTCCAAACGGCAAATGCGCCTTTGCGCCGACTGTCAAATCGGTGACGGTCAACTGGAAGAGCCCGAACTTTTGGGGCGCCATCAATCGGATCAACGAGGAAGCTGGAGATGCCTGCTTTAAACAGGCATCGGGCAGTGGCCGCGAACTACATGCGGCGCGCCAACTTTGCCTTCATGGACACAGGCTCCGCACCCTTGTTGACCCACATCCAGCAGTAGGTCTGCGGCACGGCGGCATCAAGGACACCAATCCCATTCGAGCGTGCCGCGCTTCTCTCCGGATAGACGACTTCCTTGCCCTGGTGGTAGTGAATGTTGAAGTCAACGGGACCTGAGGCATCGAACCGCCAGGCCACGGCCGACCCGGCGGTCAGCTTTCCACACAGTTCGACGAATGCCTTGGGCATCAACAGGGATTCATGCTCGAAAGACCCCTGGCGCGTCCATTGAATGTCGATCAACGGGCTGCTCGCCGTTGCGCTGCCGAGAGCCGCGGCCAATGCCCATGCGAAGGCCTTGCGAGAGCGGTTCAACTCGTTTTCCTCGGGGGCGATGGCCGGTCGCTAAGGCTTGCTTGGCGCCCTGACCACGATCGACCCGACCATGCCGGCGGCGTAATGCCCGGCGATCAGACAGGCGAACTCGAAGGTTCCGGGGCGGTTGAAGGTCCAGATGACCTCGCCGATCTTCCCTGGGGCCACATGCGCCATGTGGGGCTCATCGTGCTCCATGTCGGGAAATTTGATCATGAGCTCGGCATGCCGGGCGTTTTCCGATTTCGTGCCGATGACGAACTCGTGCATCACCTTGCCGGTGTTGTGCACGCGGAATCGAACGGTCTCGCCGAGACGCAAATCCAGGCTGGCCGGGGAAAACCGCATGTCGTCACCCATCCGAACCTCGATCGTCCGCTTCACCGCCCTGGGCAAGCCTGCGATGCCCCAGTCCGTCTGTTCAGGGCGTGCGGGAGCCGATTTCCTGGAATGCGCCTCACCCGTGTGCGCGCGGGCCAGCCCAACGGCCAGCATGGACAGGCCTGCTGCACAGGCGGTGCGCAGCAGCCTGCGTTTGCTTGAAAAACCTCGGGGGCTCATGGTGCGGGTGCCGGTTGCGAAAGACATCTGAGGGTCGGCGCAATGTAGCGCAACCCGGCGCCGCGGTGCCGTTGAAACACCAGGCGACCCCAGCGCGGGGCAAGCGTCCATGCAAAGGCGGACACCCTCCGCCCGAGTTCATGCCACACTTGAACCTATGGCTATCAGCGAAGAGCTCGCCCGGCTGTCCCAAATGCACCAGCAGGGGCTCCTGACGGACGCCGAATTCGTGGCGGCCAAGGCGCGTGTTTTGGAAGCGGTGGGGGCGCCATGGGCGCCGCCCTTGGGCAGTCAATTGCGCCGCAGCGCATCTGACCGCTGGCTGGGTGGGGTGTGTGGCGGTCTGGCACGCGCCACGGGCTCGGAAGCCTGGATCTGGCGCCTGGCGATGGTGATCTTTGCGATGCTCGGCGGATCGGGGATCCTGGCTTATGTGCTGATGTGGATCTTCATGCCGCAGGAGCAGGCCATTTAGTGGGGTTTGTGTTCGCCCTGGTCTGGATGGCGTTTCAGCCCTCTTTCCGCTTGGCGGAAGATTGCACGGCACTCTGCGGGCCTCACAAATCGAAGACTGCGATCTCCGGCCTGGCCCCGAACCTGATCGGCAGGATTGAAGTGCCGAGGCCCCTGGATACATACAGGCGGCAAGTGGGTGTCTTGTAGAAGCCGGACCGGAATGAGCCGCTGCCGGGGGGCGTCCAGAGCGGAAGGCCCAACAGGGTGATCTGTCCCCCGTGGGTGTGTCCTGCCAGGCAAAGGTCGTAGGTGGAGCGTGAAGCCTCTGCGCCCGCGCCTTCGAAAAATCCCGGGGAGTGCTGCACCAGCACCGCCGCCCCTTCTGTCGGTGGCCGCCCGAGCGCAGAGCCGTCCGGATGGCCTGCGGTGAAGTCGTCCAGCCCACCGATGTGAATGACACGATTGCGGATCGGCATCGTCACCAGCCGATTGACCAACAGGTGGGTCAACGGACGCTGTTCGTAGACGGCGCGCAGCGCCTCGAGGTCCACGCCGCTCCAGTGCTCCCAGTTGCCCAGGACAGCGATCACCGGAAAGCCGCCCAGGCCCGAGAGGAACGATTGCAGCAATGGCAGTGCATCGGGCGTGTCGATCACGTCGCCCGAGAGGATGATCAGGTCCGGTTTCGTGCCCTCGATGGCCTTCACCAGGTCGGTCCAACTTCCGTCTCTCGGCGCAAGATGGAGGTCTGAGAGTTGAACGATCCGGATCCGTTCGGTCTCTGGCACACGGCGCAGATCGTGCTCTGTGACCTGTATCCAGTGGGGCTCGATCCAGACGGAATAGGCGGCGCAAGCCGCGATGGCCAGTGCAGCGGTGAACCAGGCGAGGCGATTTCTTGGGGGCATTTCGAGTCATGCGTGTCTGTCTGCGCCGATTTTCTGATTGCGGTGGCTCAAAGGCTGAGCCACTTTTCGCCCCGGACGACTGTGTCGCCGGCCTTGGGGCAGGAATCCGACCGCAGGGCGGCTGCCGCATCCCCCAAGGTTTCCGGGCCCGGTCCGCGATCGTCTGTAGGCGACCGGTGGGTGAGGCCAAGACCCCTCCCCCAGTCCAACAAGTGGCAAGCGGCTTGGTCCGATGGGCGTGGACTGGCATGATCTCGTCATGAACCAAACCACCGAGCGCCCTGTGCAAAAAAACCGTTTTCTCACCATGATCGCCCTGGGGTGCTCACTGGTGGTCTTGTCCGTGGCCCAGGCCAGCCCGCTTGGCCCCCTGGCCGAGCGTCAGCCCAAGGATGTCTCCATCCATGGCGACCGGCGCATCGACGACTATTTCTGGCTGCGTGAGCGCCAGAATCCGAAGGTCTTGCAGCACCTGAAGGCCGAGGCCGAGCACACCGAGCGCTGGTTCGAGCCGCTCAAGCCCTTGGCCGATCGCCTGTATGGCGAGATGTTGGGCCGAATCCAGCAGTCGGATGAGGCAGTGCCGATCCGCGAAGGCGCGTGGTGGTATTCCAGCCGCACCAGCCAGGGGCAACAGTACCCGGTGCTCGTCCGCCGGGCCGCGAAGGGCCCGCAACGGCTGCTGGACACGAAGGCCAAGCCCCAAACGCTGCTTGACCTCAACGAGATGGCCAAAGGGCAGGCCTTCCTGTCTCTGGGGGGCGCCATTCCAAGCCCCGACGGGCGACTGCTGGCCTACACGGTGGACTTCACCGGCGATCGTCTCTACGAATTGAGGGTGCGCGACCTGGCCTCAGGCCAAGACCTTCCCTGGCGCGGCCGCAGCGTCTCAAGCTTTGCCTGGGCCGCCGATTCCCGGCACCTGTTCTTTGTCGGGCAGAACGAAGCCCTGCGCAGCGACAAACTGTGGCGGCACGAGTTGGGTTCTTCGCGTGACAGCGTGCTGGTCTTTGAGGAGCGCGACCCCCTGTTCAACATCAGCGTGGCCACCAGTGACGACTCGCGCCACCTCGTGCTCACCAGCCTGGCCAAGGACACGACGGAGCAGCATCTCCTGGGCGCCTCCACCCCCAAAGCGCCCTGGCGCGTGGTGATGCCCCGAACGCGCGGCCTGGAGTATTCCGCCGCTCCTCACGAGACTTCGATCATCCTCAAGATCAACGACAAGGGGCCCAACCACCGGCTTGTCCGGGTGGCCTTGAAGGCTCCCACGGCGGCGGGAGGCCCGCTCGTCACCGGGCAGGACCTGGCCCAGGCGAAGGAACTGGTGGCGCACCGGTTGACCGCGTCTCTCGATGGCGTGCGCGTCTTTCGACGGCACCTGGTGCTGCAGGTCCGCGAGGGGGGCTCGGTGCGCCTTCGGGTGATGGACCACGCCCGCAGCCAGTGGCGCGAGATCGCCTTTCCCGAGCCCGCCTATGTGGCCCAGGTGCTCAACCCGTGGCAGCCACGCTCGCTCAACCTCGAATACGACAGCGACAGCGTCCGCCTGGCCTACACCTCCTTGGTGACACCGGCCTCGATCTATGAGGCGCCCCTGGAGGCCCGACAGGGCAAGCCCGCGCTGACGCTGCTCAAGCGCCAGCCGGTTCTGGGCGGCTACGATCCGCAGCAGTTGGAGGCCCTGCGACTGACGGCGCGAGCCGCCGACGGCACCGAAGTGCCGATCAGCCTGGTGCGCCGCCGTTCAACAGCGGCCACCACGCCCGGCCCGCTGCTTCTGATCGGCTACGGCAGCTACGGCATCCCCAGCGACCCGCGCTTCAGCAGCTCGCTGCTTTCGCTCATCGAGCGCGGCGTGACGGTGGCCATCGCCCACATCCGCGGCGGGGGAGACCTTGGCCGCCACTGGTACCAGCAGGGCAAGCTTGACCGAAAGATGAACACCTTCACCGACTTCATCGCGGTGGCCGAGCATCTGGTGGCACAGGGCCACACCAGCCCCCAGCACTTGATCATCAACGGCGGCAGCGCCGGCGGGCTGCTCATGGGCGCGGTGACCAACCTCAAGCCCGAACTCTTCCGCGCCGTGGTCACGGAAGTTCCCTTCGTGGATGTGATCAACACGATGCTTGACGAGACCCTGCCCCTGACCACCGAAGAGTTCATCGAGTGGGGCAACCCCAAAGTGGCGGCCGAATATGCGTGGATGCGGGCGTACAGCCCCTACGACAACCTGAAGGCCGGCGCCTATCCGGCCATCCTGGCGCGCACGGCTTTCCATGACAGCCAGGTTCCCTATTGGGAAGCGGCGAAGTATGTGGCTCGGCTTCGCACCCTCAAGACCGACACACGGCCTTTGCTCCTGGACATCAACATGAGCGCCGGCCACGGCGGGGCGTCGGGGCGGTTTGACTCGCTGCGCGAGCGCGCTCGGGTCTATGCGTTCATGCTGTCCCAGTGGGGACTGGCCGATTCGCGCCCTTGAAGAGGGAATCCATGAGCAACAAGAAATTCCTGCAGCCCTTGCGGCGGGTCATGTCCGCGGCGCTGCTTGCGTCTGTGGCCGGCTGTGCGATCACGCCGCAAAAGGTCACCGTGCCTGTCGTTCCCTCGCTCGACCTCACCCGCTTCATGGGGCCCTGGCATGTGATTGGCGTGATCCCGACCTTCCTCGAGAAGGACATCTACAACGCCATCGAGTCCTACGAGCTGGCGCCCGATGGCACGATCAGCACCACTTTCACCTTCAACCGTGGCGGCTTTGACGGACCGTTCAAGCGGATGCAGCCCAGGGGCTTTGTGGTCGAGGGGTCCAACAACGCGATCTGGGGAATGCAGTTCATATGGCCGATCAAGGCCGAGTTCGTCATCTCGCATGTGGACGCCCAGTACACCGAGACGATCATCGCCC
>CAYYYC010000149.1:0-5417 GCA_964475695.1 uncultured Rubrivivax sp. | reverse complement strand
AAGATCGAGTTGGGCAAGCATGCTCAACCGCGATAATCCCAACGACTGCCCGTAGCTCAGCTGGATAGAGCAGCTGCCTTCTAAGCAGCAGGCCGGGGGTTCGAGTCCCTCCGGGCAGGCCAAGCCCAGTTGTCAGGCCGGTGGCTCAACCCGGGACAAGGCGCTCCCAGCGGCCATCCCTCAGCAATTCGCAGGGGCCGAATTGCGCCTTGTAGGCCATTTTCGGACTCTCGGCAATCCAGTAGCCCAGATAGAGGTGGGGAAGCCCCAGCCGTCGGGTCTGCTCGATCTGCCACATGACATTGAAAGTGCCGTAGCTGGCCTGGTCATCGGGGTCGTAGAAGGTGTAGACGGCGGAAATTCCATCGTTGAGCACATCAAGGATCGAAACCATCTTGAGCAGGCCCAACTGGCCGTCTGGCGCGGGCTCGCGAAACTCCACCATCCGCGAGTTCACGCGCGTCTGCAGCAGGAACTGGGAGTACTGGTCGACATTGTCGTGATCCATGCCTCCGCCGCTGTGGCGGTGGGTCTGGTAGCGCAGGTAGAGCTGGTAATGCTCGGGCAGGAATCCCACCCGAAGACCCCTGGCGCGAAGGTTCTGATGGCGACGCTGGGCCCGGCGCTGGCTGCGCGTCGGGCAGAACGAGCCAACCGGCACACGCAGCGGCACGCAGGCCTGGCAGCCGTCACAGTACGGCCGGTAAGTGAACAACCCGCTGCGGCGAAAGCCGTTGGACACCAGACCCGAGTACACATCGTTGTGAATCAGGTGGCTGGGCGTGGCCACCTGCGAACGGGCCTGCCGGCCCGGCAGGTAGCTGCACGGGTATGGCGCGGTTGCATAGAACTGCAACGAGGCCAGCGGAAGCTCTTTGGGTGCGGTCACTTGATTCAGCCTGCCCGTTATCGCCGGGCTCAGCCCTGCAAAGAAGGCCCATCGATCCCCAGCAACGACCAGTCGCTCGGATCATAGAACCATTGCCCGGATGTGGGTTGACCCACCGTTCGGCCCAAATGCTCAACAAAACTTGACCGAGAGACCTCGGCTGCGCCCATGGAAGCCAGGTGGGCCGTGTTCTGCTGGCAATCGATCCACTCCACGCCGCGACGCAGACAGGCAGCCACCAAGGCCGCCAGCGCCCATTTCGAAGCGTCCGGGCACCGACTGAACATGGATTCACCGAAGAACATGCTCCCCAGACTCACGCCGTACAGCCCTCCCACCAGTGAATCTCCCTGCCAAACCTCAAACGAATGCACCCGTCCATCCCTGTGCCACCGGCTGTACGCCTGCTGCAACTGTGGCGTGATCCAGGTCCCCGACTGGCCCGAGCGCGGCGACTGTGCGCAGGCCCGGATCACCGCATCAAAGTCATGATCGACCCGAATCCGGGAACCTGGAGTGGCGAGGAATCGCCTCAGGGTCTTGGAGAGGGATCGGCTGATTCGCAGTTCTGCGGTCTTGAGCACCATCCTGGGGTCGGGAGACCACCACAGAATGGGCTGTCCTTCACTGAACCACGGGAAGATCCCCCTTCGGTAGGCATCCTCCAGGCGAGGCAGCGACAGGTCAGCGCCGATCGCCAGAAGTCCCGCAAGCCCCGAAGCTGGCCCGAGCGCCTGTTCCAGGGGAGGGAAAGGATCCTCAGGGCTCAACCAGGGGATGGGGGGCGGCGACGCCACAGCGCGACTCACCCTAGGCGTAGGTCACCCAGTCCTTGCGGGCGGGGTCTTCCAGGTGCGGCAAGGTGTTGAAGGCCAGCAGTTCCCATCGTCGCGGTGTGAACAGCAGCTCGGTGAGCGAGCTGTTGCGCAGCCGCATGTTCAGGCTGACTGTCGAGCTCGCCGGAGCGCCCACCGCATGGCTGACCGCGGTGGAAATCGGCCCGCCACTGCTGACCACCAAGACCGGTTGGCCCACATGGCTCGCCTGCAGCTGCGCCAGGAGATCCACCACGCCCTGACGAAACGCGGCATAGGTGGGCATCCCGATGGGCGCGATCTGCCCCTCGATCCAGGCCTGGAGCGCCTGACGCAAGCGGCGAAAGTGGGCCTTGAAGCCCTCGGGCGTGTCAGGGGCAGGCAAGGCCTCGCCACCGATGGCTGCGAGCAGCGCGTGGCTGTCGTACTCATCGAGCCCCGGCCAGACCTGCGCGGAAGGCCTGGCGAATTCCAAGCCGCCGGCAATCGCTTCCCAGGACTGGCGCTGCCGCCGCAGCGTGCCGTGGAAGACGGCCGCCGGGACGATCCCCCGCCGGGCCAAGGAGCGCCCGAGCGCCTCGCACTGTCGCTGTCCAAGCGGGCTGAGTTGGTCATAGTCATCGGCACCGAAGGAGGCTTGCCCATGCCGCACCAGATAGAGGGTTCCCATCAAGGCATTCTCGCCCGATCGGGAGGCGGGGCAGCGGCGGCCCGGACGCTCTGGCGCGAGCCCGTGGGCTCACAATGCTGCCAAAGGAGTGAGTGACCATGGTTCCTGGCGTCAAGGCCCTGATCTTCGATGTGTTTGGAACCTTGGTGGACTGGCGAGGCTCTGTCGCACGCCAGGCCAGCGGCTTGTTGGCCAACCGGGGCATCCCAATGGACTGGCTTGCCTTTGCCGACGCCTGGCGCGGCGAATACCAGGGTGCGATGGAGGAGGTTCGCAGCGGCCGACTGCCCTTTTGCAAGCTTGATCATCTTCACCGGCGCAACCTGGACATCGTGCTCGATCGAATCGGCGCCACTTGGCAGCAGGTGCCTGAGCCATTGCGGCACGAGCTCAATCTGGCTTGGCACCGGCTGGACGCCTGGCCGGATGTCGCCCAGGGCCTGGCCCGTCTGCGGACGAACTTTGTGCTGGCGCCCTGCTCCAATGGAAATGTCTCCTTGATGGTCGACCTGGCGCGCCACAACGGATGGCACTGGGATGCCATCCTCGGGGCCGAGGTGGCGGGCGACTACAAGCCCAAGCCGGTGGTCTATCGCCGGGCCTGCGAACTCCTGGGGCTGGATGTGGCCCAGGTGATGCTGGTTGCTGCGCACTCGGACGACCTGGCCGCTGCGGCGGGCTGCGGCTTGAAGACCGCCTTCATTGCACGGCCAGACGAGTACGGTCCGGGCAAGGGCGAGCCATCACCCAAAGTGCCGGTGGACGTGGCGTGCACCAGCCTTGCGGATCTGATGGCTTGAATCGGACCGCAGCAACCACCGCCCCAAAAAAAACGGCCTGCATTGAGCAGGCCGTTTGAAGGAGCCCGAGGCTGGGAGCCGGAGGGCTCCCGCACACGGACGATTCTGGTCCCTTCGCGGATCAGAACTTGTAGCTGGCCGACACATAGAAGGTGCGCAGGCGACCATCGTGGTAGCGAGGATCGAAGCCCACCATGTTGCCGCCGTCGAGCTTGAGGCTCATCGGAGGCTTGCGGTCGAACAGGTTGAGGATACCGCCCGTCAACGTCAACTGCTTGCCCATCGCATAGCGGGCCTGGTAGTCGAAGATGGAATAGGACGGCACATCCAGTCCGGGGAAGTCCACATAGGCGCCGAAGCCGCCGGTGGGGGTGACCAGGCGAACCGTGAACTCATCCGAAGTGAACGGACGATCCTTGTAGCCGGGCCGATACTTCCAGGTCAGCGTCTGGGCCAAGGCGCCCGTCTGCAGCGTGGTGCTCAGGCGCGAGAGGACGCGGAAGGACACGGCCCCGTTGCTGCCGTACTTGCCCATGCTGTCTTCCTTGCCTGCACCGAAGCCCAGGTCATAGTAGGTATCAAGCAGGTAGGTGGCCACCCAGTTGGTCGTCAGGTTGCCGAACGGCAGCTTGGAGCGCAGGGTTAAGTCGAATTCGAAGCCCTTGGCGACGTTGATGGCCGCGTTGAACGGCGCGTCGTTGAAGGTCAGGATCGGCAGTCCGGTTGCCGCATCGGTCGTCACCGAGAACAGCCCGCGATACTGGGCGAACTTGGCAAAGGCCGTGGCCTCAGGAACGGACGTGATCTGGTCCTTGATCTTCACCGACCAGTAGTCGATGCCCGCCGTGAACTGGTTGTTGGGCTCCAGGCGGAAACCCAAGGTGGCCTGCTCGGAATTCTCCGGCTTCAGGCCGCCAGCACCGGTGAACGGATTGCCACCCGACTGGTACTTGTACTGGGTCGGGGTCGTGCGGCAGCCCGCAGCCAGGGGATCCGGCGCCACGGCCGGGCAGGCGTACTGGTTGCCCACCACACCGGCCTCGGTCAGCGGATTGGTGATCGATGACATCGACGGGGCCCGGAAGCCGGTGCCCATCGAGCCACGAACCAGCAGTTCCTGGGTGGGCTGGAAGCGGAACGCCACCTTGTAGGTCGTCTTGGAGGCAGGATTGCCTTGGGTCGCAGCAGCGATCGGATTGAGCTCCGCGTCGAAGTTGGCCTTGTTGCGAACGGCGCCGTAGCTGTCGTAGCGCAACGCACCCGTGACTTCAAGCGACTTCATCAGCGGCACCTGGAGCTCCAGGAATGCGCCGCGGGAAGAGCGTGTCGAGTCAAACGGCAGTGCGCCCTGGCTCGAGCCCACCGGGAAGTCTGCGTAGTTGGGTTGGAACGCGTTCGGGCCCTGCGACATGGGGCTGGGCTTGGAGATGTAGCCCTGCTTGGTGAAGTCGCCGCCAAAACCCAGGTAGGCCATTCCCGCCGGGGCCTTGAACAGCGGGCCGGAGCCGCGCAGCGAGACCACGTCGAGAGTCGAGCGGCCAGAGTCGACATCGCGGAGCACCGCCGGAGCGATGGCTGCGCGGCTGGCGTCGGTGCCCTGCTTCCAGGGGTCCCAGGCGCCAGAGGCGATCAGCTGATCCATCTTCAGACGACTGACATAGCCACCGCCGTAGGGGGTGTCGAAATCGTTGGACGACTTGGTGTAGTAGCCCGAGAAATCAAAGCCGCCCAGCTGGCCGTCCAGCCCGAGCACGACATGCTTGCCCTGGGTCTTGTAGTCGTTCGACCGCAGACCCGAATCGATCAGGCGCATGTTGTAGGCGGCGATGCCAACGCTGGCCGGGTTCACGCCCAGGGTGGAGAGATACGGCACCACATAGCGGTTGTAAAGCGTGCCGCCCACTGGCATGGACAGGGGCTGTGCCGGCGGCGCGAAACGACCGTACAAGGCCACATCGGAAACCATCAGCTCGGCAAAGGCACGGATGTCCTTGCTGACCTTGAGCGAGGCCGAGCCGTACAGGTTGTTGCGGGAAGCCTGGGGAGAGGCCTCGACTGTCGAGGCGTAATCAAACCTGCAGATGTTGCCAAGCTTGAATGAGCCTGCAAACGGACCGCAGTTGGTGCCGTCGAGTGCGCCGGGGTTGAATTGAGCCAGGAAGCCACCACCGCTCGTGTACAGGGCGATGTTCGGAGGAACCGAGTTGCCGGAGGTCTGATAGAACCAGTAGTTCGTGCCCTGG
>CAYYYC010000148.1:3854-5438 GCA_964475695.1 uncultured Rubrivivax sp. | reverse complement strand
CAACAGCAACCAGATGTTGCTCGAGGCCATGGGACTGCATGTGCCGGGAGCCGCTTTTGTCCATCCCCATGACGGTCTGCGTGCAGCGCTGACCCAGTCTGCCGTGGGCATGGTTTTGGCGGCTCGGGCCTGCGAGCCCTCGCACGCCCCGATCGGTCGGGTGGTCGATGAGCGCGCCATCGTCAACGCCATCGTGGCCCTCCTGGCCACGGGCGGCTCCACGAACCACCTCATCCACTGGGTGGCCGTGGCCAGGGCGGCCGGAATCGTCATCGATTGGGACGACTTCGATGAGCTGTCCCGCGTGGTGCCGCTTCTGGCGCGCGTCTACCCGAACGGACAGGCTGATGTGAATCAGTTCCAGGCGGCAGGTGGCCCCGCCTACGTCATTCGCGAGCTTCTCCACGCCGGGCTGATGCACCCCGATGTGCTGACAGTGTGCCCCGAGGGGCTGGAGGCCTACACACGGGTGCCTCGGTTGCTCGGGCCATCGCTGGTGTGGGAAGACCTGACGAGTGCGCCGGGCGCGCCGAGCGCGGAGCCTTCGATCCTGCGCCCGGCGTGCGATCCGCACAGCGCCAGCGGCGGCATCAGGCTGTTGCGTGGGCGTCTGGGCAGAGCGGTCATCAAGGTGTCGGCCGTGCCGCAGGAGCGTCATGTGGTGCGGGCGCCGGCGATCGTCTTCGACAGCCAGGAGGAACTGCTCGAGGCCTTCAAGGAGGGGCGCCTGGACAGGGACTTCGTGGCGGTGGTGCGGTTCCAGGGCCCTCAGGCCAATGGGATGCCTGAGCTGCACAGATTGACGCCCCCGTTGGCGGTTCTGCAGGACAAGGGCCATCAGGTTGCGCTGGTCACGGATGGGCGGATGAGCGGAGCCTCTGGCAAGGTGCCGTCAGCGATCCATGTCTGTCCGGAGGCGTACAGCGGTGGCGCGCTGGCCAAGGTCCGCACCGGGGACCTGATCCTGCTGGACGCCACGGCCGGTGTCCTGGATGTGATCGTCGACGAGCCGGAATGGCTCAGCCGTGAAGCGGCACAGCCCTCCGAGCGGCAGGTGGCGCGGCATGCAAGCGGGATGGGGCGAGAGTTGTTCAGCGGCCTGCGACGGCTGGTGCGCTCTGCCGAGGAAGGCGCCATCACCTGGCTGCCCTGACGGGCCACGGGATCAGCAGCCGCCCAGGCCCGTTTCCAGGAGCTCAAACAATGACCATGGACCCCAATGAACTGGCAGGCCACGGCCCGGTGATTCCAGTCATCGTGATCCGGCGACTCGAACACGCGGTTCCCATGGCCCGCGCCCTGGTCCAGGGGGGTGTGCGTGTTCTCGAGGTCACCCTGCGCACGCCGGTCGCGCTGGCGGCCATCGAGGCCATCGGCCGCGAAGTTCCACAGGCCATCGTTGGTGCCGGCACACTCAGAACCGCAGCCGATGCCAGGGCAGCCGCTCAGGCCGGCTGCCGCTTCGCGGTGAGTCCGGGCTACACCCCTGAGCTGGCCCGATCCTGCCGCGACTTGGGCCTGCCGCTTCTGCCTGGCGTGGCCACCGCCAGCGAGGTCATGGCCGCATGCGATGACGGACTGCGG
>CAYYYC010000148.1:1263-3844 GCA_964475695.1 uncultured Rubrivivax sp. | reverse complement strand
CCCGGCGACGGCCGCAGGCGGGCTTCCCATGCTCAAGGCTTGGGCCGGGCCGTTTGCCGATGTCCGCTTCTGTCCGACGGGAGGCATCACCGCTGAGCTGGCGCCAGACTTTCTGGCGCTGCCCAATGTGCCGGTGTGCGGCGGCTCCTGGCTGACACCCGACGCGCTGATAGAGCAGGAGCGCTGGACCGAGATCACGGCACTGGCTCGTCACGCCTCCTCGCTGCGGCCGTGAGTCCGTGCCGCGGGTCTCAGCTCGACTGTTTGTCCACCCAAATGGCCAGCCCCTGTGCGTTGAGCTCGATGTCCAGGGCCAGCCAATCGTCGAAGGTTCCATCGGCAAGCACGGTCTGCGCGATGCCGTGGGCACTGAGGTCTCTGATCAGGCAGTCGCGCAACGCAGCCTTGTAGGTCGCATGCCGTTCATCGGAGGCCAGTGCCGCATGCGTCAGGCCGATGGCCACCATTTCATCGATCAGTCGCAGCAGCCGCCGCGCATGCGCGCGGGGCTGCTCGATGCGGCTGTAGTGCGTGAGATAAACGCAATCGGGGTCGGCTTCGATCAGTCGCCCGATCGAATGCTTGAGGGCCTGCGGCTCGAACTGGACAGGCGTGGTGGTTGGAACCACCCAGGGGCCCGCCGGTCCATCGAAGATCCGGTAGCTCAGCCCGAAGGTGTCCCCGGTGAACCAGCCCCGCGTCGTGGAGTCCCAGACGCAGTGGTGGTGCCGGGCGTGGCCTGGGGTGTCGAGGAACCTGAGCCTTCGGCCCGCCCAGTCCAATGCCTGCCCGTCGCGGGTGGCCTCCACCCGCTCCGGGGCGATCGGCACCAGTTGCCCGTAGGAGCGCTCCATTTCTTCCGGCCCGTAGACGGCCGTGGCCCCGGACCACAGGGCCGACGGATCGACCATGTGCCGCACGCCCCGTTCATGCACCAGCATCCGTGCCTGGGGAAGCTGTGCCATCAACAGCCCGGCCCCGCCGGCGTGGTCCAGGTGCACATGGGTCGGAATGACAAAATCCACCGCCTGCCTGGCCACTCCCAGGGCATCAAGCGCCTGCAACAGCCGAGGCACGCTGTGGTTGGTGCCGGTGTCGATGAAGGCGGCCCGTCCTTCCTGGACGATGAGATAGGCCGCATCGAAGCGTGGCCGGTGGAATCCGGTGTCGATGGCGAACACGCCCTGGCCCAAAGGCTCAATGAAGGGCGGCAGCGGCGCAGGCATCACGCGGGCCAGGGAGGAAAGCTCAGGTGCCACCCATCTGCAGCCACAGGCGAGCGACGTCGGCCGCCCCATCCTTGCCTGCGACGGCGCGCAACGTCTGGACGCCTTTGGCCCGGTTGCCGCTCTTGATCTGCGCCAGGCCCAGGCGAAGCTTCACATCGTCCGCGCGCTTGAGTCCTCCCTTGGCCAAGGCGCTCTCCAGCAGCGGGATGCCTTGGTCAAGTTTGTTCAGACCGATCAAGCCGCTGCCGATCTTGGCCAGCGCATTGCCGTCCTTGGCGGCCTGGGCCTCGTCGAGCCCCGACAGCAGACTCTTGCCGCCTTCCTGAATCTTCTTGTCGGCCAAATCCATCAGGCGCTTGTGCCGATCCGCCTCGGGGCCGGTGCCCAGAAGCTTGGCTGCATAACCCTTCTCCATGATGGCCTTGGCTTCGGCGGGCTGGTCCGCCTGCAGGGCCAGCTGCGCCATCTCGAAGTACTCCTCGGACTTGGACAGCAGCCCCTGAGACAGTTTGAGTCTCATGACATCCAGACTGAATCGTTCCGAGAACCCGGGCTTGCGCTGCAGGCGCCCGAGATAGGCGGCCCAGTAGTCTTTCTTGGGATAGTGGGTCAGAAGCTTTTCCAGCACCGCAACATTTCCGGCACCGTTGCCCGTGCGCATGTAGGCATCGGCCAGGCGCAGGAGGTCGTCTTCGGCCGGCTTGCGCCCTGCCGCCTCGGCCGCCGCCACGGCGGCTGCGGTGTCCTTGGCGATGGCGTTGTAGTCGCCGCTGGCGCTCTGCAGATAGGCCTGCAGCTGCTTGGTGGTTGCGCTGCTGTAGCCGTTGGCCTGAGCCTTGCGCAGCCAGTCCGAGGCGGCTGCGTTGTTCTTGGACTGAGCGTAGGCCGAAGCCAGCTGCTCGGCGATCTGGTTCTGCTCGGCGCCGCTGACTCGCGGATAGAGCGCCTCCAGTGCTGCAATCGCCGCAGGGCCGTCGGCCGCGCGTTGGGCGGCTGCGGCCTTCATGCGAGCGATGGTCAGCTGCTCGGCCGGGGTCAGTCCACCGACGGCTTCCGCTTCTCGGACCTTGGCCAGAGCCTCGCGGCCTTTGCCGGCCTTGAGCAACTCGCCGGCAGCCTGCAGGGGCCGGCCCACTTCTGGCCGCAGTGCCTGGCCTTGGGCCGGTGGCAGTGCCGCCAGCAGGGCTGCGGCCAACAGGGCAGGAACGATGGCGGAGGGCTTGCGCGGATTCATGCTGGGGCGGTCCTGAGAGAAGATCAAAAAAGCAAGCCGACGATGCGGGGGCACCATCGGCTCGATCTCGCCGAGCGCTTGGCCCGAAATCAGTTCATGAACTGCTCGTTGCCCACCA
>CAYYYC010000148.1:0-1253 GCA_964475695.1 uncultured Rubrivivax sp. | reverse complement strand
CGCTGAGCGCTGGCCATGACCATGACCACGTATCGGTAGGTCACGAGCTTGTTGGGCCGCAGGTGAACCTCAGGTTGGTCGGCCATGGCCGCCACCTGCGACAGGCGCGCCTCGAGGTCTGCCCGGTCGGTCACCACCTGCCCGTTCCATCCGATGGTTCCATCGAAGTCCACATCGATGCGGATGATCTCCGGCGGCTTGGGTGGCGGGGCGGCGTTGTTGGGCACCGGCATGTTCATCTTCACCGCGTGCGTCTGCACGGGGATGGTGATGATGAACATGATCAGCAGCACCAACATCACATCGATCAGGGGCGTGGTGTTGATGTCCACCATCACCTCTTCGTCGCCGCCGCCTGAGCCTACATTCATTGCCATGATGCCGAGCCTCCAAGCCTCTAGCGGGTGACGCCGCCAGCCGGCGGTTCACTGATGAATCCAACCTTGAGAATCCCTGCGCGTTGGCAGGCCACGACCACCCGTCCCACCGACTCGTAACGCACCTCGAGGTCTCCGCGGATGTGAACTTCAGGTTGTGGATCCTTGACCGACTGCTCCTTGAGCCGGGCAACCAGAGTCTCGGTGTCGGACAGCCGTTCCATGTTCCAGTAAACATCTCCGTCGCGGTCCACGGCGATGACGATATTCTCCGGCTTGGTCTGCGTCGGAACGTTTCGCTCCTTGGGCAGTTCCAGGGCCACTGATTGGGTGACCACAGGAATAGTGATCAGAAAAATGATCAGCAGCACCAACATCACATCCACCAGAGGGGTGGTGTTGATGGTGGAGTTCATCTGGTCTTCGCCTTCGTCTTCAGGCGAGCCCACGCTCATGGCCATTTGGCTGTCCTTTCAAGCAAACGGGTCGGTCCGAGGGCGGCGCAGCAGTCCTCGGCCGAGGCTGCCGCCGCCCGTGGGCTCACTTCTTGCCTGCCAGCAGGACGTTGTGCAGGTCACCGGAGAATGCGCGCACCCGCTCCATGGCCGACTTGTTGCGGCGAATCAGCCAGTTGTATCCCATGACCGCAGGCACGGCCACCGCCAGGCCGATGGCGGTCATGATCAGCGCCTCACCGACCGGGCCGGCAACCTTGTCGATCGAGGCTTGGCCAGAGATGCCGATGGCCGTCAGGGCATGGTAGATGCCCCACACCGTGCCGAACAGTCCGACGAACGGGGATGTGGATCCCACCGTGGCCAGGAAAGCCAGCCCGTCCTGCAGGCGGCTGTTGACGCTGCCCACGGCGCGCTCCAC
>CAYYYC010000147.1:0-5443 GCA_964475695.1 uncultured Rubrivivax sp. | reverse complement strand
CCGTTGTAGCGCAGCAGGTTCTCCTGGGAGATCCTGCGCTTGAGGGGCACCACCTCATCGCGCTGGTGGCGCGCGATGTCGTGTGTGGCGCGCCAGTGTCCGTAGGCTTGTCGCACTTCCGAGCGCGCGTTGATTGCGGCCTGGGATGTACGACTGAGCGCTTGCATGTACACCGCTTCAGCGCGAGCCACCCGCGCCGAGCCCCAGTCGAAGAGAGGCAGCTCCAGGCTGATTTCCCATCCCCGATGCCCGTGCCCGTCATTGCTGGAGTTCAGGTGGCCGCCCAGCTCCAGCACATTGACCAGCCGAGTGGCCCGGGTCAGCCCGAGTTGCCGCGCTGTCTGTTCAGTCAGCAGCTTGCTGGCCTGCACATCGAGACGACCGCCGAGGGCTTGGCGCTCGATTTCGGGCCGGTCGGGCAGGGTGGCGGGCAGGTCGGGAAGGCGGTCGGGAAGCTTGAGCGCCGACAGGTCGTCCCCCCACAGGCCCAGCAGGCGGACCAGGCGCTCCCGCGTGGCGCCTTCCTCGCGCAGGGCGCGGGCGTGCATCTGAACTGCATCGGCTTCAAAGCCCTGTTCCCGAGCCTCCTGAAGCTTGTTGAAGTTGCCCACCCGAGCCATCCGCCGGGCCAGCTCGGCGCTGGCTTTCGCGGCTTTGAGCACATCCGCCATGTAACGGCTGCGCTCGCGGGCGGCCACCGCTTCCACATGGGCCTTGCGCACCTGGGTGATCAGTCCCATGACCTGCAGCGCTGAGCCTCGCTGGGCTTGGTCCAGCCGGCGCTGTTCCATCTCCCTGACCAGCGGCAACAGCAGGATGCGCGCGAGATTGACATGGACCGCGCGCTCGATCTCGCGCTCTTCGCCCTTGACGCTGCGCCCCAGGGTCAGGCCAGGGTTGGGCAGCCGTCCGGCCTGCACCACCTCAGCCTGCGTGATCCCCAACTCTGCCAGTTGCGCCTGCAGCCCGGCGTTGTTGAGCAGGGCCATTTCCACGGCCTCGGCTGCACCCAGTGGTTGAGAAAGCAGTTCCACCACCCGCCCACGCGCCTGCGCCTGCTGCTCGGCGCTGCGATGCCAAGCCACGTCCACGCCCGCTTGGGATTGGGCCACTCCACGGACCAGTGCCATCGGTGGGGTTTCGGGGGTCCAGGCGCATCCGGACACGGCTGCGGCAGCCAATGCTGCGGTGAAGGCGCGGTTCATTTCGCCCCCAGAGCCGACGGCTGGTCGTGTGCTTCCTTGAGATAGCTGCGCCATCCCCCCACCGCATCGACCACACGATTGGCCTGCAGCCACGAGCCCACAGCCGTGGGCTCCACACGATGGACGGCGGTCACGGCAGCGCGGTGGACCACCGGCGGGGTCGGAGCACTGGGGTCCTCCGGACGCCAGGTCACAAGGCCTGAAACGGACCGCTGGGCCAAGCCCGAGCCTGCCACAGCATCAGGCCAGAGGCGCCTGTCGGCCTGAGCCTGCGCACCCGCGATGGGCGACGCGGCCGCCACCAACAGCATGAGGCCGGCGCAAGTTGAGATTGCCGGTCTTCCTGAAGAATTCAGAAGGTCATGTCGGGACATGGTTTCTCCCGCAGTCAAACGAGGTCAGTGGGCCGCTGCGGACCGCAGCGGGGCGACAGACCGACCGGGCCGTGACTTGGGGGCCATCCCAGTCACGCTGCCCAGGCGCGGGCGAGTGCGTGTCTCCACGCAACGCCGAGGGGCGCTAGGCTTTCGGGGGCTTGTCCGGGGCGCGCGGGGCCACGCCAGAGCAGCGGGGCTGTGGCGAGCCGGGCCAGTGTGTACCGGCCGCGCGGCGCGCGCAGCCAGGCAGGGCCAGGGGCGGTGCGGCGTTGGGGCAGCAGTGGCCGTCGTGGGCGCATTGGCCTGGGCAGGATACCGGCGCCTCGGCGTGGGCGTCATGGTCCGCGCCTTCGCACACCCGGGTGTGAGACTGGTCCGGCTCAGCGGACGCGCGGGGCGACGCCAAACCCTGCATGGGCAGGCTCAAGGCGAGCAAGCCCACGAAGAAGAGGCGTTTCCAGAAGACCATGGTTTCAGCCTAGCATCTTCTCAGTCCATTGACCAGACGGGCGGGGTGGCTCAGAGGCGGAAGTCATAGTCTGCGATCAAGGGCGCGTGGTCTGAGAACCGCTCCGACTTGTAGACCGTGGCTGCCCGCGCCAGGGCCGCCAGGCCGGGCGTGGCCAGGTGGTAGTCGATGCGCCAACCGACATTGTTTGCCCAGGCCTGCCCCCGATTGCTCCACCAGGTGTAGGCCTGCGGCCCCTCGTGCGGGTGCAGGGCGCGGTAGACATCCACCAGGCCGCCGCCATCCCGCCCGGGGTCCAGCAACCGCGTCATCCATTCCCGCTCCTCGGGCAGGAAGCCGCTGTTCTTGAGGTTGCCCTTCCAGTTCTTGAGGTCGTTCTCCCGGTGGGCGTTGTTGACATCGCACACGAGAATGAATTCCCGCTGCGCGCGCATGCTCTTCAGGTGCTCGGCCATCCGGTCAAGAAACCGGAACTTGGCCTGCTGCCGGTCTTCGCCCGAGGAGCCGCTGGGAAAGTACGCGCTCATCACACTCATTCGGCGGCCGGGCTTGTCCCAGCGGTACTCGATGCAGCGGCCCTCGGCATCGAACTCGCCGCCGTCGAAGCCCACGATCACATCCGAGGGCAGCTCCCGAGCAAACAGGCCCACACCTGAGTAGCCCTTCTTCTGCGCATGATGGAACCGCCCGCGCAAGCCGGCCATCTCCTCATGGGTGCCGGCCACATCCTCTGCCTGCGCCTTGATCTCCTGCACGCCCATACAATCAAAATCCGAGCGTTCAGCCCACGATCCAAAGCCTTTTGAAGCGGCCGAGCGGATGCCGTTGAGGTTGAGGGTCGCAAGTCTGAACATGATCTGGTGAAGTGTGAGGGCGGCCCCGGCCAAGGGGTTCATTGGTGGGGCGTCGCCTGGCGGCGCGGGGGGGCGGACGGGTGAGCGATGGGTTGGCGCAGGAATTCGTGGCCTTCTCGGTCAAGTCCGGGGTGCTGCGCTTCGGCGAATTCAAGACCAAGGCCGGGCGACAGTCGCCCTACTTTTTCAACGCCGGCTTGTTCGACGACGGCGCCAAGCTCGGGAAGTTGGCTCAATTCTATGCACGCCGCCTGGTGCAATCGGACCTGTCGTTCGACATGCTTTTCGGCCCGGCGTACAAGGGCATCACCTTGGCCGCCGCAGTGTCCATCGAGCTTTCTCGCCTGGGGCACAACAAGCCGTTCGCCTACAACCGCAAGGAAGCCAAGGACCATGGCGAAGGCGGCACGCTGGTGGGCGCGCCTGTGCAAGGGCGAGTGCTCGTGATTGATGACGTGATCAGCGCAGGAACATCGGTGCGGGAGTCGATCCGGTTGATCGAGGCCGCCGGGGCCCAGCCTTGCGGGGTGGCCATTGCCCTGGATCGGCAGGAAAGGGCCACCGATGAGGGCGGCGCCGACCAACCCTGGAGTGCGGTGCAGTATGTGCAGCAGCAGATCGGCCTGCCGGTGTGCGCCATTGCCACGCTGGCCGACCTCTTGGACTACCTGGCCCGCACCCAGGAGTCGACGCTTCAGGCCCACCTGCCGGCAGTGCGCGCCTACCGAACCCGCTACGGCGTCCGACCCTGAGCCCATGAGCGCCTTGGGCGGAGTCGCGTCTTCGCACCGCATCCAAACCCCAAGGGGCGGGCTGCATGCGCAGGTCTGGAAGCCGCAAGGCACCGGCGGCGGCACCCAGGCCGGCCTGTCGGGCGCCATCGTCCTGCTGCACGACTCCCTGGGCTGCGTGAGCCTGTGGCGGGAATTCCCCCTGGCGCTGTGTGAGGCCACCGGCCGACCCGTGGTGGCCTATGACCGTTTGGGCTACGGCCTCAGTGATGCCCTGCAGGGCCTGCCGCCGGTCGACTTCGTGTCTCGCGAATGGGGTGAAGGACTCGCGCCGGTGCTGGACCAACTCGGGATCGACTCCGCCGTATTGCTGGGCCACAGCGTGGGCGGCGGCATGGCGGTCAATGCGGCGGCGCAGATGCCCGATCGCATTCTTGCCGTGATCACCGTGGCAGCGCAGGCCTTTCCTGAAGACCGGACCCTCAAGGCGATCGCCGAGGCCAAGGTGCAGTTCCAGGACGATTCGCAACTCGATCGGCTGCGCCGCTACCACGGCACCAAGGCTCGATGGGTGGTCGATGCCTGGACGGAATCGTGGCTCAGCCCCGAGTTCGCCTCGTGGCATGTGCGCGATGTGTTGCCGCTCGTGCGCTGCCCGCTTCTGGCCCTGCATGGTGAGCATGACGAATACGGCACGGCGGTGCACCCGCAGATCTACAGCGGCATTTGTGGCGGGCCATCACGGATGCTGCTGATGCCCGGCGCTCACCACCTTCCCCACCGCGAGCAACCCCAGGCGGTGGCTGCGCTGGTGCACGAATTCCTTGCCGAGCACCGCGCCTGAGGCAGCCGTCAGGATCGGCGAGGCGAAGTCGGCTAGCTGAGCTTCTTTCGCAGAAGCTCGCCTGCCTGGGCAGGATTGGCCTTGCCCTTGCTGGCCTTCATCACCTGCCCCACCAGCGCGTTGAACGCCTTGTCCTTGCCGCTTCGATATTCGGCCACTGACCGCTCATTGGCCAGGATCACCTCATCCACGATCGCCTCCAAGGCGCCGCTGTCGCTCATCTGCCGCAACCCCCTGGACTCGATCACCGCGTCTACCGCCGCAGCGGCCGCCTGCGGGACGCTCGTCAGACAGCCCTGCGACCAGAGCTCATCGAACACCTGGCGAGCGGAGTTGTGCGACAGGGTGCCGTCCTGGACTCTTGCGATCAACGCGCCCAAGGCCGCAGGCCCCAATGGAGCGGCTTCGATTTCGACGCCTTGGCCGTTGAGCCGTTTGCTGACCTCGCCCATGACCCAGTTGGCTGCGGGCTTGGCCTGCCCGCAGGCGTCGCGCACGGCTTCGTAGTAGCGCGCGGTGCCCAGGCTCTGCGTCATCAACTGTGCGTCGTAGGGCGCGAGTCCGTCCCGCGCCACGAAGCGCGCCGCCATGGCCCCGGGCAGCTCGGGCATGGTCTGGCGCACCTGCTCAACCCACTGCGGCTGGATCACCAGGGGCGGCAGGTCCGGGTCGGGAAAATAGCGGTAGTCGTGCGCGTCTTCCTTGGTCCGCATGGCGCGCGTCTCGCCCGTCTCCGGATTGAACAGCACTGTGGCCTGCTGGATGCGAAGGCCATCCTCGATCTGGTCGATCTGCCAGTTCACTTCGTAGTCGATGGCCTGCTGCAGGAAGCGAAAGCTGTTGAGGTTCTTGATCTCGCGCCGAGTGCCCAAAGGCTGGCCCGGCCGGCGCACGCTGACGTTGGCATCGCAGCGGAAGGACCCTTCCTGCATGTTGCCGTCGCAGATGCCCAGCCACACCACC
>CAYYYC010000146.1:0-5462 GCA_964475695.1 uncultured Rubrivivax sp. | reverse complement strand
GTCCAAGCTCTACAGCGATGCGGGAATTCCGCAGATCAGCCCCTCGGCAACCAACCCGAAGTACACCCGTCAGGGCTTCAAGACCACTTTCCGTGTGGTGGCCGACGATGTCCATCTGGGAGGGACTCTGGGCAAGTACGCCGTCACTGAGCTCAAGGGCAAGAGCATCGCCGTGGTTGATGACCGAACCGCCTACGGCCAAGGTGTCGCAGACGAATTCGTCAAGGGCGTGGAGGCCGCCGGCGGCAAAGTGGTGGATCGCCAGTGCACCAGCGAGAGGGGGACCGATTTCACCGCGAGCGTCACCGCGCTGAAGGCCAAGAAGCCCGATGTCGTCTTCTTCGGGGGCATGGACGCCGTGGCCGGCCCCCTGTTGCGCCAGATGAAGCAACTGGGCATCAAGGCCAAACTGGTGGGTGGTGACGGCATCTGCTCGACCGAGCTGCCCAAGTTGGCGGCTGGCGCCATGGCTGATGGTCAGGTGGTCTGTGCCGAGGCCGGCGGGGTCGAGGGCCAGGCCAAAACCGCCATGGCCGACTTCGGCACCAAGTTCAAGGCCAAATACAACGCCGAAGTCCAGATCTACGCGCCCTATGTCTACGATGCGGTGATGGTGATGGCCGACGCCATGGTCAAGGCCAATTCGTCCGACCCGTCCAAGTACCTGCCCGTGCTGGCCAAGACCGAGGGCTACCAGGGCGTCACGGGCGTCATTGCCTTCGATGAGAAGGGTGACATCAAGAATGGCGCGCTGACGCTCTACACCTACAAGGCCGACAAGAAGGAGTCGCTCGGGGTGGTTCGCTGAGCGACCTGGCTTGATGCCCGCTCAAGGCGCCGCAGTGCGGCGCCTTTTTTCCTTGTCCCGGGGGCTCGATGGCGCTCGACGGGCCTGAGGCTGGCGGGGCCTGGGAGCCCTCGCCCGCAGCGGCCCTTCGGCGCCTGGCCGCGGTGCGCCCTCAGGACTACGCGCGCACCCGCAACCGCCTGGATGGCGCGGTCACCCGGCTTTCCCCCTACATCACCCATGGAGTGCTGACGCTGCCGCAGGTGCTCGACGCGGCGCAGTCCGCCCATCGCCTGACCGATTCCGAGGGGCGCGCCATGGAGCCCGCCCACAAGTTCATCAGCGAGTTGGCTTGGCGCGAGTATTTCCACCATGTCTGGCGGCATGAAGGCCCGGCGATCTTTGCCTCCCTGCACCCTGGCCCGCTGCCCGAGGACGCCTACGAAACGGCGCTGCCGAGCGACATCCAGGCGGGCCAGACCGGGGTGCCTGTGATCGATCAGGCCGTCAGTGAGCTTCAGGCCAGCGGCCACCTGCACAACCACGCCCGTCTGTGGCTGGCGTCCTATGTGGTGCATGTGCGCAAGGTGCACTGGCGTGCGGGCGCAGACTGGCTCTACGGCCACCTGCTCGACGGCGACCTGGCCAGCAACCACCTGTCGTGGCAGTGGGTGGCCGGCACCGGCAGCCACAAGCCCTATCTGTTCAACGCCGCCAATGTGGAGAAGTTCGCGCCGCCGCCGTGGCATTCGCGCGGCACGGTGGTCGACACCACCTACGAGGCGCTGGAGGTTCTGGCCCATCAGACCGCGCCGCAAGGATCGGGACCGGCCCCGGCCGGGCCATCGCCGCGCTCCCGCTCGAATCTGGCGCCGCCGGCCGAGCTCCTGGCGCGGCCGCCGTTTGCCTTGCCCGAAGCCACCGCCCCTGACCTTGACGGCGCGTGGCTGATCCATCCCTGGAACCTGCGTCGGCCACCCGATGAGAGCCGCCCGGTGGTGGGCGTTTTTCCGGCGCGTTTCCATGCGCAGTGGCCGTGGAGCCCCCGCCGCTGGCGCTGGGTGCTGGAGCTGATGCGCTGCCACACCGACCGGATCTATTGGTGCGATGCGGCGCCGCCCGCAAGCGCCCGCACCGTGGACGACCCCCACCTGCGCGACTGGCTGGCGCCCGGTCAGGGCGAGCCGGTGCCGCGGATCTGGCCCGATCCCGGCGTGCGCTGCGGCTCGTTCTCGAAGTTCTGGGTGCGGGCGCAGCGGGGATCGCCGGCGTAGCAGACCGCCTTCAGTCCGTCCGGTTCCACCACGCATCCACGAACTGCCCCTGCAGCCAGCTCACAAAGAGCTGCACCTTCGTGGGCACGAGACGCGGCGAGGGGTAGACCGCATGGATCTCCTGCGCCGGCAGGATCCAGTCCTTGAGCAACACCTGCACCGAGCCGGCGCGGATCGAGTCGTGCGCCACGTACAGAGGCACCACCGCCAGTCCCAATCCGCCCCGTGCGGCGGTCAGCAGTGCGGAGAGGTTGTTGGACCGCAGCGGCCCATGCACCACCACATCGCGCCGCTGCGCATCGCCCGAGCGCTGCGGACGGGTGAAGGACCAGCGCGCATCACCCTGCACCGTGCTGTAGATCAGCGCCGAATGGCCGCGCAGGTCTTCCGGGGTCCGCGGCACGCCGCGGGCCTTGAGGTAGGCCGCCGAGGCCACCAGCACCCAGGGGTTGCTGCCCAGATAGCGTGAGCCCAGGGTGGAGTCCGCCAGACGGCCCATGCGCACCGCCACATCCACCCCCTGCTCCACCAGATTCACATGCCGGTCCTCGCAGCTCAGGTCGATCTGCAGTTGTGGGTGATCGCGGATGAAGGGGATCAGCATGGGCGCCAGCACCCGGCGGCCGAAGGCCACCGAGGTGCTGATCCGCAACTGGCCCTGCATCTGGGATTGCGTCTGCAGCGCCACATGGTCAGCCTCTTCCACCTGGTGCGCGATGCGCCGGCAGTGCTCCACATAAAGGGCGCCGACCTCCGTCACCGAGACGCCCTGCGTGGTTCGGTGCAGTAGTCTGGAGCCCAGGCGCTTCTCCAGCTGCGCCACCTGTTTGGTCACGCTGGGCTGTCCGACGCCCAGGTCGATGGCGGCCTTGCTGAACGATCCCAGCTCCACGACCCGGATGAAAGTCTGCATGGCGGCGAGCTTGTCCATGGTGCAAGCCTAGGCGCTTTCCATCGCCCGCGTAACCGGGGTATTCCCAAATGGAATGGCAAAAATTCGGACCGAACCGGTTCCCAAGCCCAGTCGGGGGCCGCAACATGCCGGACTCCAAAAGCAGTCCCCTCAACCCCTTTCAACCCAACGGAGCCCGACCATGGCCAAGATGAAAGCCGCGATGGCTGCTGTCCTTGTGATGGAAAAGGAGGGCGTGACCAACGCCTTCGGAGTTCCCGGCGCTGCCATCAACCCTCTGTATGCGGCCCTGCGCGAGCGTCAGAGCATCACCCACATCCTGGCCCGCCATGTCGAGGGCGCCTCCCACATGGCCGAGGGCTACACCCGCGCCAAGGCCGGCAACATCGGGGTGTGCATCGGCACCTCCGGGCCGGCGGGCACCGACATGATCACCGGCCTGTATTCCGCCATCGCCGACTCGATCCCCATCCTGTGCATCACCGGCCAGGCTCCTCGCGCCCGGATGCATAAGGAAGACTTCCAGGCAGTGGACATCCAGAGCATCGCCAAGCCGGTGACCAAGATGGCCACCACGGTGCTCGAGCCCGCCCAGGTTCCGCGTGTGTTTCAGCAGGCTTTTCACCTGATGCGCTCCGGCCGCCCGGGTCCGGTGCTCATCGATCTGCCCTTCGATGTGCAGATGGCGGAGATCGAGTTCGACATCGACACCTACGAGCCCCTGTCGGTCTACAAGCCGGCGGCCAGCCGCAAGCAGATCGACAAGGCGCTGGACATGCTCATGGCCTCTGAAAAGCCGCTGATCGTGGCCGGGGGCGGGATCATCAACGCCGACGCCTCGGACCTGCTGGTGGAATTCGCCGAGCTCACCGGCGTGCCGGTGATTCCCACGCTGATGGGCTGGGGCACGATTCCCGATGACCACCCCCTGATGGCCGGCATGTGCGGCCTGCAGACCAGCCACCGCTACGGCAACGCCACCATGCTGGCCTCCGACTTCGTGCTGGGCATCGGCAACCGGTGGGCCAATCGCCACACCGGCAGCGTCGACACCTACACCAAGGGCCGGACCTTCGTCCATGTGGACATCGAGCCGACCCAGATCGGCCGCGTCTTCGAGCCCCAATACGGCATCGTCAGCGACGCCAAGGTCGCGCTCGAACTGTTCGTGCAGGCTGCCCGTGAGCGCAAGGACGCCGGCACCCTCAAGGACTACAGCCCCTGGGCCGCCCGCTGCGCCGAGCGCAAGTCGCTCATGCACCGCAGGACGGACTACGACAACATTCCGATCAAGCCCCAGCGCGTGTACCAGGAGATGAACGCGGTGTTCCCGCGCGACACGATCTATGTGTCCACCATCGGCCTGAGCCAGATCGCCGCGGCCCAGTTCCTTCACATCTATGGGCCGCGCCAGTGGATCAACTGCGGCCAGGCCGGCCCGCTGGGCTGGACGCTCCCGGCAGCGCTCGGTGTCGTGGCCGCGGACCCCACCCGCACCGTGGTGGGTGTGGCCGGCGACTACGACTTTCAGTTCCTGATCGAAGAGCTTGCAGCCGGCGCCCAGTTCCGGCTGCCGTATGTGCAGTTGGCCTTCGACAACCAGAATGTCGAGGACGAATCGCTCAAGGGCTACGGGGTCGACCACCAGAAGGTGGTCGAGGGCATGGGCTGCAAGTCGCTGCGGGTGACTGACCCGGCCAAGTTGTCCGATGCGCTGGCCCAGGCGCAGTCCATGGCGCGCGAGTTCAGTGTTCCGGTGGTGGTGGAAGTCATTCTGGAAAAGGTCACCAACATTGCCATGGGCACCGAGATCGACAAGATCAACGAGTTCGAGGACATCGACTGCCGTCATCCGCAGGGCACCGAGGGCCTGGTGGCCGCCGGGCTGCTGGATTGAGGATGCTGCCATGACGACCTTTGCCGCCAACCTTTCGATGCTGTTCACCGAAGTGCCGTTCATCGAGCGCTTCGGCCGGGCCGCCCAGGCCGGCTTCTCGCAGGTGGAGTGCCAGTTTCCCTACGAGGCCACACCCGAGGCCATCAAGGCAGAGCTGCAAGCTCACGGCCAGGCCCTGATCCTGCACAACCTGCCCGCCGGCAACTGGGCCGGCGGCGAGCGCGGCATCGCCTGCCACCCCGATCGCGTGGAGGAGTTCAGGTGGGGCGTCGATCAGGCCCTCACCTACGCCGGTGCCCTCGGCGTGAGGAAGCTCAACTGCCTGGCCGGCATCCGGCCCGCCGGTGTGAGTGATGCGCAGGCCCGCGCCACCCTGGTGGACAACCTGCGGTTTGCCGCGCAGCGACTGGCCGAGCACGGGATCGACCTGCTGATTGAGCCGATCAACACCTTCGACATCCCGGGTTTCTTTGTCACCACCACCGCGCAGGGGCTGGCCATCCTGGATGAGGTGGGTGCCGCCAATGCGTACATCCAGTACGACGCCTACCACATGCAGCGCATGGAAGGCGAGTTGGCGGGCACGCTCAG
>CAYYYC010000145.1:0-5523 GCA_964475695.1 uncultured Rubrivivax sp. | reverse complement strand
TGCTCCGGCGGTGTCCCCCACTTGCCCGATGCCAGTCAGATCGATTCCGACGGCGCCGGTTGAGAGCCTGACGAGTTGCAGCGTGGCCGCGGTTTCCTGCGCCCCGATCACGCCATCCCCGTCGGCGTCATGCCTGGCTGCGCCAAGAATCGAACTGATTGTCGCCATGTCAACCCCCAAATCGCCTGTGTATCGGCTTCGTCCCCCATGCAATCGCCCGGGTCGAGCGCAACGCCGGAGTCAGGAGTCCGAGCCCAAACCCCAGCCAAGTGAAAACACGTTGCCGGGGCGCTTTACTGCAATCTTCGGTAATTTACTCCCGCCCACCAGGGTTTCTCGGTCGGGCGCACCCTGAATTGCTAAGTGATCACCCTAGTTTCGGCAGGCGGAGCGGCCCCGATCGCCGTTTGTCCCCAAAACTTCAAAAACCCGAGAACAGAAGTCTCGGAGACAAAAATGCCCCCCCCAAATTGGGTTAACCTGAAAGTGGAAGCATTTCCCCCTCCCCAGGCTTTGGTTCAGGAGCCACTTTCCGAATGCCCACGATCACCCTCAACGTCAACTCCCGGGACTACTCCTTCGAGGTGCTCAACGCCGATATGCCCCTGTTGTGGGCTTTGCGCGACTCGATTGGTCTGACCGGGACCAAGTACGGCTGTGGCGTTGAAATCTGCGGCGCATGCACCGTCTGGATCGACGGAAAGCCGGAGAAGTCTTGCGACACCAGCGTATCCGAGGCTGTGGGCAGGCGAATCACCACCATCGAAGGGCTGAGTCCGGACCCGTCCAACCCCACGAACCCGGTCCAGCTGGCCTGGATCAACAAGCAGGTCCCGCAGTGCGGCTACTGCCAGCCCGGGGTGATCATGGAGGCCGCAGCTGCATTGGCCGAAGGGCGTCATGGTGCGGGGATCGCCTCTCGAATCGACAACCTCTGCGTCTGCGGCACCTACGGACGCATGAACAGCGCCTGCGCCTCGCTTTGAGCCGGGCAATCATGGACAACGCTGATTCAGGCCCGCCCGACACAGGCGCCTGCGGAAACGCCAGCGTCTGCAGCGCCGGTGTGTCACGCCGCTCGGTGCTTGGCGCCGCCGTGGGCGCTGCTCCTGGCGGGTTCACTCTTGCCCTGGCCCTGGATTTTTCCGGCCAGGCTCACGCTTCGGTGTCCGCCCAACCCGCCTTCACCGGGGCGGTTCGCACGCCCACCGGCGCGGCGGTCAATGCATGGCTGACCATCGCCCCCGACAACACCACATCCCTGAGAGTGGGGGTCACGGAAATGGGCCAGGGGTCGCTGCAGGCGCTCGCACAGATCCTCTGCGAAGACCTGATGGTTGACCCTCGCCGCGTTCAGTTGATTCAGGGTCGCCCGACCCAGGCGGGCAGCCAGCCCGTCGGTGCAGCATTCACGACCGGGGGATCCGGCGCGGTGAGGAACAACTATGTGAAGCTGCGCACTGCCGGAGCGCAGGCCCGCGAGGCGTTGGTGGCAGCGGCCATGAACGCCCAAGGCGATGGCACTCGCGCAAACTTCACCATCAACGACGGCGTGATCACCCACACGCCCTCCGGCACGGCACGAACATACGGCTCCGTGGCGTCGGTCGGACTGGCCGCACCCACCAGCGCAAGCCTCGTGCCTGATTCACAGCTGCGCAGCATCGGCCAATCGATTCCCAGGGCCGACATCCCCGCAAAGGTGACCGGGCGTGCGATCTACGGCATCGATGTGCGGATTCCAGGCATGTTGCATGCGTCGCTCAAGCATTGCCCGGTGTTCGGCGGCACGCTCTCCGCCACGCCGGCGTCCTCGGCGACCATGGCTGTGGTGCCCTTGCGGGTGCACGGCAGCATGACCGCGCCCAATGGGGCCACTACTGCCACCATGGCTCGCGGGCGCGACGTGGCTGGCAATATCAACGCGGTCGCGGTTGTCATGCTCAATCCCGCGGGCACCACCTGGGACGCCATGCGCGCAGCCCGCAATCTCAAGGTTTCGTGGAAGCTGCCGCCAGACTCGATTTCCGTCAGCTCGGATGCTCTGTTGGCCAGCGCCAAGGCCCTGCTGGTTGGTGGCGCAACCCCCTACAGGCCCGGGGCGACCACCAATGAGCCGGCCACCGCCTACACCGTGGAAAGCCAGGGCGCAACCCAGGCGATCCTGGCTGCCACCCCAGCGACGAACAAGCGAACGGCCACCTACTCGGTGCCCCTGCTGCCCCACGCCTGCATGGAGGTGCTCAACGCCACGGTCAAGCCCACCTACGACGGCTCGACGCTCACCGCGATTGAGGTGTGGGCACCGACTCAGGTTGCCAGGACAGCGCAGTTGATGGTCATGGCCCTTTGTGGGCTGCCGGAGGCCAAGGTTGTCATCAATGTGACTTTGTTGGGCGGCGGATTGGGCCGCAAGCTCGAAGTTGACTTCATCAGCCAGGCGGTACAGACCGCTTTGGCCGTCAAACGACCGGTCAAGCTGACCTGGAGTCGCGAGGAAGACTTCTCCCACGATCAGTTTCGCCCCATGGCAGCGATGCGCGCCAGCGTGGCTTTCGGGACTGCAGGCTACATCACCGCCTGGAGTTACCGGGTTGTCTCCGACTCGATCGTCGCCCAGAGAGGACGGCTGCTTGGCGCCACGGGAGACACACAGAGCCACGAGGGCGCCTCGGCCCTGCCCTACAAGTTCGGTGCTCGCCTGACCGAACACGTGACGCCGAGGAGTTCGCCGATTCCGGTGGGCTACTGGCGGTCGGTGGGGGCTTCGATCAACACCTTTGCAGTCGAGTCGATGATCGATGAGATCGCCGCAGCGGCCAAAGTCGATCCGGTCCTCTTCAGGCAAACGCAGCTGAGCGATCCAAGATGGATCAATGTTCTCAACGGTGTCGTGGCGGCCGCCGGCGGCTCTCTGGTCGCGCCCAGGGGCCTTGCCCGAGGCGTGGCCATTGGCGCGGCCTTCAATTCCATCGTGGCCACCATCGTTGAGGTGGGCAGGACCTCGACGGGCGCCTTGCGTGTGGCACGCGTCTGGATTGCGATCGATTGCGGGCTCGTGATCAACCCTGATCAGGTCGAGGCTCAACTCATGGGTGGCGTGATTCATGGGATCAATGCGACGCTGTATGGGCGCCAGCGGGTGGTCTCGGGTGCCGCTCAACACCGCAACTTTTCAACGAATCGCATGGTTCTGCGCAGCGAAGCCCCGCAGACCCAGGTTGTCATCGTGCGCGCGCCCGGTGCGCCAAGCTACGCCACGGCGGTTGGACCGGACATCGGAGGCGTGGGCGAGTTGGGCGTTCCCACATTGGCGCCTGCCTTGGCCAACGCGTGGTTCAGGCTCACCGCTCGGCGTGTTCGCGATCTCCCCTTTTTCCCCAGCGCGACCATGAGCGACGACTGAGCCGAGCCTGTCACCGCCCGGCTGACGATCACCGGGTGGCGCGCAGCATGGGATCTCTGAACCCCGGGGAAGTGCCGCTCCGTCGCCCCGACGCTTGGCTTGGGGTTTCAGCGCACGAAGCCTACCCAGCGAAAGCGCGATGCCGACTGGCTTTCCAACTCCCGGCCCGTGCGCTCATCGCGCAGGATGGCTTTGAGCACGAACTCCGACACATTGCGTGCCTTGAAACGGAAGCTCGGGCAAAGACCAGTGCGGAAAATGTGGCCCGCCAATTGCTCGTAGCTGATCGCTCGGGTCTTGCCGCAGTCGACCAGATCCAGCTGCCCCTGCGCGAGGTCATTGTTGAAGCACAAGTGAACCGGAAGGGTTCCGTACGGGCCGTTGTGGCATTCAAGCGTGAGCCGGTACGGATAAGCCTTGAGGAGCCGTTCACGATCGGCGGCCGCCTGCGCCCTGACCTTGGACTCTCGCTGATTCTTGATGGTGACCGCCTGCACGCCTTGTTCGCGCGCCAGATTCTCATCGGCCAGAAACTGAATCAAGGTGGGCCAGTCGCGATTGGCGCTGTATGACTGGGCCGCCAACCGGCTCCACGCCTGCTCGACCAGCATCGGGCTGTTGACGCCGGCCACCCGCAGCGCGAGCAGCTCCCTGGCCTCGGGTGGTGGCTGCAGCTGCCGCGAAAAGCGCGCGTCGTCCACAGTGGCATAGCCCTTGTAGAGTCGCAGGGGCTCGAGGAGCGCCTCTTCATCCAGAAGCTCCAACACCTCGAAGCGAACACCATCCCGCTGCAAGGCAGGCACCATGGCCTGCGCATCGGCCCCAGTGACCACCACCGCGCTGCACGGGCCGGTCTTGAACGAAAGATAGAGGGCATCGAGATTGGGCAGCACCTCGTCAAAGCCGACGGAGGCGGCCCGCCCCGACCAGGCGATGAAGCTCGGCCAGTGCCGATAGGCCGTGATCCAAGTGCCCTCGGAAGCCCGCCGTGCACAGACCTGAGCTTTGGCACCATTGGCCGGTGGTCGCTTCAGGGCGGTGATGAGGCTGCCGGCCGCCGGCAAGCGCGCCATGAATCGAGCCAGCCGCTCTGCAGCCAGATGAGCATCTCGCCGGAGCGCATCGGACTGATCCTGACGCTGCTTCTCATAAGCTCTGGCCACCTCGCCAGCATCCATGGTGGCTGCCGCCACGAAGCCACCGGATTGCAAGAGCTGCTCGCGCAGATCGGCCATGGTGCCAGGGACGACCACCAGCTCATCCCGTCCTTGGCGCTCGATCCAGGGCCCCAAGTCATCGACAAGGTGCACACGACTGCCAGAGAACCCGATTCGCTTCAGAACGCCATCGATGGCGTCATGGGCTCGGTCCCAGGCCTTGGGATCGAACTCCTCGAAGGCGCGTTTCCAGGCATCGGCATGCTGCTTGCTCGCTATCAGCGTGGGCCTTCCACCCGTCTTCACGGCCGCCGGGCTGCCGTTGAGCCGCGTCGTCAGCACATCCCCACTGCGACCGACAACCGTCCAGTTCAAGGCTCGATGGTCAGGGGCAACCTCGACCCGCAGCACAGCGGGAGCCTCGAGGCCGCAACGGCTGAAGGCCAATGAGTGTGCTCCAGGCGTGTAGAAGGTCCAATCGAACTGAACCTCTTTCCCACCGCGCGACCAACGCTGATGCCTGACCCCGTAGCTGTGTGTTCGCCAAAGAGTGACTTCGCCCGCCGCCACATCAAGGTTGGCCTGGAAGTCGTCCCGTTCCGCCGGGCGGCCATCCACCTCAATGTGGAAGTTGCAGGATCCCGAATCAATCCAACCGAACTTGGGCTCAAAGATCACCCGGAAAGGCTGGCCCACAGCGGGTTGAGCCGGATCTGTTCGCAGCCGTCGCAATTCGACGGCCGTGGCCTGCAGACAGGAGAGGACCAAGCCCGCAAGAAGCAACCAATGACCGCAGGGCCGCGCGCCGAGAAGGAAAGACTTTGAAGCCGGCATTGCGCATGCATCATAGAGCCAACATAGGCACCGCCTGGCGGTCAGCGCCGGCCCTCAGAGTCCGCGAGCCTTGCCGCGCGAGCAGACTCCTCTTGAGTCTTTGATTTAAACGGGGTTGCTGGTGGG
>CAYYYC010000144.1:363-5570 GCA_964475695.1 uncultured Rubrivivax sp. | reverse complement strand
ACTGATCGAGGCAGCCGTGGCGCCAAGGCGCCAGGGCGCACAAACCCCGGCTTTGCCCGGGGGTTTTTCATGGGGCTTGGGTTGAAGCTCCCGGCCGAGGCCCTCCGCGCCCGGCATGGCGGTGCATCGGCTGAAGTCGGACTGATTCGATGAGTGCCGTGGCCATTGAAATCTTGCCGGCCCGCAGTCCGGCGCATTGGTCCGCCGCGGCGCAGATCGTGGCCGAGTATGTCGCCAGTTTGGGCGTGGATCTTGCGTTCCAGCAGGTCGACAGGGAGCTCGGCGATCTGCGGTCCCATTACGAGGCGCCTGCCGGTGAGATGCTGCTGGCCTGGGTGGACGGCAAGCTGGCCGGCTGCGGCGGGATGCGTCCGATTCTGGACTGCGACTACCCCAACGCCTGCGAGATGCGACGACTCTATGTCCGCCAGCCGTTCCGGCGCACCGGCTTGGGGCGCCTCCTGGCCCAAGCCCTGATTGACCATGCGTCGAGGTCCGGGTATTCCAGCATGCTCCTGGATGCACTGGACGACATGGAGGCCGCTCGCGGCCTCTACGACAGCCTCGGCTTCGAGGAAGTCCCGCCGTTCTATTTCAATCCATTGCCCGGAGCCCACTACCTCAAGGTGGACCTTCGATGAATTGGGACCCTTTGCCGGTGGCGCCCAGCCGGCTCGGGGAGTCGCCGATGTGGCACCCGGTCACGCGACAGCTGTACTGGTGCGACATCGTGGCCGGGGCACTCCACCGGTGGGACTCGGCGCAGGCACAGCATCAGAGTTGGAGCCTTGGCTCCGAAGTGGCCTGTTGCGCGCCAGTCAGCGACGGGACCTTGTTGCTGGCCCTGCGCTCGGGAATTGCACACTTCGACCCCGTCACCGGCCGCACGACCCAGATCGTCGGCGCGCCCTATGACGCCGCGATGGAGCGCTTCAACGACGGCAAGGTGGATCCCATGGGCCAGTTTTGGGTTGGCACCCTCTATGAGCCCCGCCACCCGCCGCTGGCTGGCCTCTACCGTCTGACCAGCGGCCCGGCCGGTCCGCAACTGCAGGTCCTGGCCGGGGGCATCACGGTCAGCAATGGCTTGGCATTCAGTCCGGACGGACAGATTGCCTACCGCAGCGACACCACCAGCCACACCCTCTGGCGGGCTGAACTCCTTGACGGCGGCTCTCGAGTCGGCCCCTGGGTCGTGTGGGCGCGGTTCCCGCTGCGCCAGCCGGGCCAGTCCCTTCAGGCCTATGGTGGGCGACCCGACGGCGCCGCGGTGGACTCCCTGGGTTGTTACTGGGTGGCCATGTACGAGGGGCAGCGCCTGTTGCGTCTGGACCCTTCAGGCCAGGTTCTTCAGGAATTTGCTCTTCCCGTGCGCTGTCCCACCATGCCCTGCTTCGGGGGGGACGACCTCAAAACGCTGTTCCTGACCACCGCGCGCCAAGGCCGGCCGGCCGATGAACTGCTCACTCAGCCTCTGGCCGGCTGCGTTCTGCAAACCCGTGTGGAAGTGCCCGGATTGCCGCTGCACTGCGCCTTGGTGCCCTGAGCTCCCGCAGGGCCTGTCCATGGGCGCCCTCAGGGGAGGCGGGCCACGGCGTCGAGCACCAGCCCCGGGGTCAGGACTTCGGGCAGAAGGATGGGCTCGGCACCCGCCCTGTAGAACGCATAGACAGGCACGCCCGAGCGGCCCAATCGCGCCAGCTCCCGGGTGATCGTTTCGTCGCGCCTTGTCCAGTCCGCTTGCATCGTCACAATGCCGCGCTCCCGCAGGGCACCCACGACCTCCTCGCGCCTGAGGGTGCTGCGCTTGTTGACCTGGCAGGTCACGCACCAGGCGGCCGTGTAGTCCACGAAGACGGTGCGCCCGCCGGCCAGCTCACGCTGCATGGCCTGAGGAGACCAGGCGGCCCAGTCCCCGGGTCTGCCTGAGCCCGGCTCCAACAGGGCGGCGCCACCCGAGTCCGCTGCCCGGCGGCCGGAGTCCTGATCGAGCAATGGGGGCACGCTCCAGGCCATCCCACCCAATACAGCCAGGCCAGCCAACAGCCTTGTGATGCCGCGGGCGGCTCCTTCCAGGCGCCACTGCCAGGCCCCGATCGCAAAGGCCACCACCAACAGGAATCCGAGGACCCCGGCCGCGGCGTCGACCCCGGCCTGATGACCCAGGACCCAAAGCAGCCAGACCACGGTGGCCAGCATGGGCAGCGCCATCGCGTGGCGAACGCGCAGCATCCATGGGCCGGGTCGGGGAAGCCGGGCTGCCCATCCGGGCAGCAGGCTCAGCAGGAGGTAGGGCAGTGCCATGCCCAAGCCCAGCGCCGTGAAGACACCCAGCGCCTTGGCCGCGGGCATCGTCATTGCAGCGCCCACGGAGGCGCCCATGAATGGGGCCGTGCAGGGAGAGGCCACCGCCACCGCCAGGACCCCGGTGAGAAAGTGATCCACCACAGGGCTGCGGGCACGCGCGCCGGCCCAAGCGCCGGGCACCATCATGCCGAACTCGAAGTGTCCCAGCAGATTGAGGCCCAGCAGGGCAAACAAAAGCGCCAAGGCCGCAACGAAGGCCGGCGACTGCAGCTGGAAGCCCCAGCCGAGCTGTTCACCCGATGCGCGCAACGCCAAGAGGAGCGCGGCCAGCGCGGCAAAGCTCAACACGACGCCGGCCGTGTATGACAAGCCCGCCACCGCCAGTGCCCGGCGGTCGTGAGCCTGGCTGGCAAAGCCGAAGACCTTCAGCGAGAGCACCGGAAAGACGCAGGGCATCAGGTTGAGCACCAAGCCCCCGAGCGCGGCCAGAAGCGCCGCGAGCCACCATGACGCACCCGGCTCCAGCGTTCCACCCGAGGTCGGGTCCGTACTGTCCACCGGCGAGGCGCCCCCGGGTCCGATGGGCGTCGTTGCGCCCGGCGGCGGCCAGGAGCCGGCCACGCTTGCCGTCAGGAGGATGCCCGGGGGATCGTCGGGCGCGGTCGGGGCAAGCCCTTCGCCCTCTGCCTTGGGCGCGGACACCACCAAATCCAGACGGCTGGGCGACTCCATTCTCTGGGGCGAGTCGGCCATCAACCCGACCCAAGCCCCAGCGGGGGCGTTGGCCCAGGAAGCCCTGGGTTCGACGGAGGGTGACAGCAGATGCGCCTGGACGGGGAAGATCTCCAGTCGCCTTCCTTGCCAGGCGGCGGGGAGGCCCTGCAGCTTGAGCGTGAGCCCCGCGCCGTCGACCTGGGCCGAGGCCTGGGCCGTGGGCCATGGCCTGGGCAGTCGCGAGCGAGTCTCTTCGAAGAGGGATTCAGACTCAACCCATGCAGGGCGCCGGGCCGGATCCTGCAGTCTGAGCGTGAGGTCCGCGCCCTGAGGGATGCACACATCCTTGCAGACCAGCCAGTCCGCTCTCAGCCCGATGGCCACAGGACCCTCGGGCAGCGGCCTGCTGATGGCCAGGGGAACGGTGAGCAGCAGGGTTCCTTCGTAGCCGTGGTTGACCAGCGGCCCGATCGGCAGTCTGTGGGGCACGGGCCATTGGATCTCGCCGGCGCGCAGGCCCTCGGGCAGCTGCCATTGCAGTTGCGTGGGCAGGCCTGAGTCTCCAGGGTTGAGCCAATAGGTGTGCCAGCCCGGCTGGTGCACGATCTTCAGGCCCAGCCACGCGGGGGCGTTGGGTCGCAACCCCTGGGGCGCATGCACCAACAGTTCCGCCCGCACCTCCTGCGTCGTGACGACCGAGGCCGCCAGGGTCTTGGCCGGGGGGCAGGCCAGCGCGGCTGCAAGGCCAAGGCAGATGCCCCATCCGCGCCAAAGCCGCCCGTGGAGCCGAATCAAGAAGCCCCCAAGGGCTGTGTGGGCAGACAAGTCCATCCTCGAATCATCCCAGTTTCGGTCGACAGCCGGCTGTCGGCGTGAATTCATTGCGGCCTTTGGTCGGCTGCTTTCGGGTATCTCCGTATACTCGCGCCCCGTGGCAGCCACGGAGACTCCCCCAAAATCGGCTCGGCCGAACAATCTTGGGATCGACGGGCCGGATTCCCGGAGGGCCCCTGGTGAATCGGTCGCTGTTCGGCAGCGTTCGAATGAGGCCTGGAATGAGTTTGAAGATGAGGCTGCAGGAGCCGGTTTCAAGGCGCTGACCCGCCACGAAGCCCAGACTTTGCGGCTTCGCCTGAAGGGGGTGTCCCCCTGGACGGTGGTCGCCTTGCAGGGCGCGGCTGGCATGTTGGCGGCCTGCACGGCGGGCCTGGTGTGGGGTGATGGTTGGGTGTTCTGGTCGGCGCTTTATGGCGCGGGCGTGGTGGTGATTCCCTCGGCGCTGATGGCGCGGGGGATGTCCTTGGGGCGCTCCGGCGCGGATGCGGCGGCAAATGTCGTCAGTTTCGCGCTATGGGAGTCTGTCAAGATTGCGGCTTCGGTGCTGATGCTGATGTTGGCGCCGAGGGTGTTGGTTGAGTTGGTCTGGCCGGCCCTCTTGGCCACCGCGCTGGTCTGCATCAAGGTGCACTGGGCAGCGTTGTTGTGGCGGGGTTGGCCTTCGAGGCGGCAGGAAGCTGTAGATCTGAGAGTGAAACAAGATGGCAACTGAAGGGCAAGCCCAGAGCGCGGGCGAGTACATCGTCCACCACCTCGGACACCTGCAGAACAAGAAGCCCGACGGCCCGTTGGACTTGTCTGTTTTCAACTACGACTCGATCTTCTTTTCGGTGCTGCTGGGCATCGCGACCTGTTGGCTCCTTTGGGCGGCTGCCCGCAAGGCCACCTCCGGCGTGCCCGGGCGGTTTCAGGCTGCGGTGGAAATTCTGGTCGAGATGGTGGAAAACCAGGCCAAGGGAATCGTGCACAACGCGGAGAGCCGAAAGCTCGTCTCGCCGCTGGCGCTGACCGTCTTCGTCTGGATCTTTCTGCTCAACGCGATGGACCTGCTGCCGGTGGATCTGATTCCCCAGATCTGGCATTCGGCCGCTCCCGCGTTGGGCGCCAAGGACTACATGCGGGTGGTCCCCACGGCGGACCTTTCGGTGACGATGGGCCTGTCTGTGTCGGTGCTGCTCATCAGCCTGTACTACAGCGTCAAGATCAAGGGCCTGGGGGGATGGGTCCACGAACTCCTGACCGCACCTTTTGGCGACAAGTTTTACCTCTACCCGTTCAATTTTGCGATGCAACTCATCGAGTTCGTCGCCAAGACCGTGTCCCACGGGATGCGACTGTTCGGCAACATG
>CAYYYC010000144.1:0-353 GCA_964475695.1 uncultured Rubrivivax sp. | reverse complement strand
TGCAGGCGAGCTGATCTTCATGCTCATCGCTCTCATGGGCGGGGCCTGGTCGCTCACCGCCACGGGCATCGGCCTGGCCATCGGGCATATCGTCGCGGGCAGCGTGTGGGCCATCTTTCACATTCTGATCATCACGCTGCAGGCCTACGTGTTTATGATGCTGACCCTTGTCTATGTGGGTCAGGCTCACGACGCGCATTGACCGACGGTCAAGCGAAATCGGTTTCCATTTCTCCCCAACTTCACTCAAAACAGGAGTAAGCATGCAAGAAGTCATCAGTTTTGCCGCCCTTGCCGCCGGCTTGATCATCGGCCTGGGCGCCATGGGCGCCTGTATCGGCATCGGCATCATG
>CAYYYC010000143.1:5010-5584 GCA_964475695.1 uncultured Rubrivivax sp. | reverse complement strand
TTGCCGCCGGGACGCCGGCGGACCTCGAAGACGCCAAGGCGCGTTACCTGGGAAGGTCTGGGCGGATCACCGATCTGCTCAAGGGCTTGGCCGCAGCCCCCGTCGAGCAGAAGAAGGTGCTGGGGGCTCAGATCAACGCAGCCAAGGGGGCCATCGAGTCGGCCCTGGCCTGCCGCCGGCAGGCCCTGGCCGAAGCGGAGATGAACGCCCAGCTCCAGGCGGAGGCTCTGGATGTGACTTTGCGGGGGCGACGTCGGATCGAGTCCATCTTTGGCTCCATGGGTTTTGAAGTGGCCGAGGGGCCGGAGATCGAGACCGACTGGTTCAACTTCACCGCGCTCAATACGCCAGCCGACCATCCGGCCCGCTCCATGCACGACACCTTCTATGTCGACATGAAAGGCTCGGATGGCTCACCCTATCTGCTGCGCACCCACACCAGCCCGATGCAGGTGCGCCATGCGGTTTCCCATGTCAGGCGTCATCGCAACCTGCTGGACGCCGGCAAGCCGATGCCCGAGATCCGGGTGATCGCGCCGGGGCGGACCTATCGGGTGGACAGTGATGCCACCCC
>CAYYYC010000143.1:0-5000 GCA_964475695.1 uncultured Rubrivivax sp. | reverse complement strand
AAGGCCGTATTCGGCGACTTCCTGCGCAATTTCTTCGAAACCGACGCCCTGAAGATCCGCTTTCGCCCCAGTTTCTTTCCCTTCACGGAGCCATCCGCCGAAGTCGACATTGCATTCCCCAGCGGCCCGTTGCAGGGGCGTTGGCTGGAGGTGGCCGGCTGTGGCCAGGTTCATCCGAATGTGGTGCGCAACTTCGGGCTGGACTCCGAGGCCTACATCGGGTTCGCATTTGGCATGGGGCCTGACCGTCTGACGATGCTGCGCTACGGGGTGGATGACCTGCGCCAGTTCTACGACAGCGATCTGCGCTTTCTTTCCCAGTTCAACTGAGGACACGGCCATGCAATTTCCCGAATCCTGGCTGCGCAGCTTCTGCAACCCTGGCCTGAGTGTCGAGGAACTGGGGCAGCGCTTGACGATGGCCGGGCTGGAGGTTGAGGACATCAGGCCCGTGGCGCCGGCGTTCTCCGGCGTTGTGGTGGGAGAAATCCTCTCGGTCGATCCGCACCCGAATGCCGATCGGCTTCGGGTTTGTCGCGTGGACGCAGGATCCTTCAGCCCTCAAGGGCCACTCCAGGTTGTCTGTGGCGCTCCCAACGCTCGACCGGGCATCAAGGTGCCTCTGGCACTGGTGGGCGCTCGCCTCCCCGATGGTGAGGATGGCAAGCCAACGCTCATCAGGGCAGGCAAGCTGCGAGGGGTGGAGAGCCTTGGAATGTTGTGCTCGGCACGCGAGTTGTGTCTGTCGCAAGACCATGCGGGCCTGCTCGAACTTGAGGGTGACCCACCGGCCGGGGCAGAAATCCGCGCCGTGCTCGGCCTGGATGACCACCTGCTGACCCTCAAACTGACGCCCAACCTGGCGCACCATCTCAGCCTGCTGGGCCTGGCGCGCGAAGTTTCCGCTCTGACCGGCACCCCCTGGTCTGCTCCGCAGCCCACCCCGGCGGCGGTCTCGACGGACGACCGGTTGCCCGTGACCATCGAGGCTGCGGACTTGTGCGGCCGCTTCACGGGCCGCATCGTGCGAGGGATCAATGCCGCCGCCCGCACGCCCGACTGGATGGTGCGCCGGCTCGCCGGCTGTGGCCAAAGGCCGGTCAACGCGATCGTGGACATCTCCAACTATGTGATGTTCGAGCTCGGCCAGCCGACCCACATCTTCGACCTGGCCAAGGTCGGCCCATCCCTGACCGTGCGCTGGGCTCGGCCCGGCGAGACTCTGGAGTTGCTCAACGGACAGTCCGTCGGCCTGGACGGCGGTGTGGGGGTGATTGCCGACGCCCGTGGCGTGGAGTCTCTGGCCGGAATCATGGGAGGGCAGTCATCAGCGGTGGGCGATGAAACGCGGGATGTCTACATCGAGGCTGCATTCTGGTGGCCCAAGGCGGTTGCAGGCAGGGCACGGCGCTACAACTTCGCCACCGACGCAGGCCACCGATTCGAGCGCGGCGTGGATCCCGAGGGCACTGTGCGCGCGATCGAGCGCATCACCGAGTTGCTGCTGGCCATTTGCGGCACACCCAGCACAAGCTGCGGCCCGATTGACGACCAGTGGCCCGGGCGGGCGCAGCCCCAGCGCGTGAAGCTGCGCATCGAGCGGGCGGCCAAGGTGTTGGGAATGTCCGTCACACAGGCCGAATGCCAGGCGGTCTTCGACCGCCTTGGGATTCCGCACGAGTCGCGCGACGGCATTGTCGAGGTCACTCCTCCAAGCCACCGCTTTGATCTCCAGATCGAGGAGGACCTCATCGAAGAGCTTGTGCGCGTCCTGGGCTATGACAAGCTGCCCGATGTGCCCCCGATGGCCCCGACAACGGCTCGGGCCGTCCCCGAGCGCCTGCGCACCAGGCACCAGCTGGCGCGCGTGTTGGCGGGACTTGATTACCAGGAGACGATCCACTTCAGCTTCGTCGAGGAGCGGTGGGAGCGCGATCTGGCCGGCAACGGCGACCCCATTCGGGTCCTCAATCCCATCTCCGCTCCCCTGTCGGTCATGCGCTCAAGTCTGATCGGGAGCCTGTTGCAGGCGGCTGCAGACAATCTCGCGCGCAAGGTCAACCGCGTCCGTGTGTTCGAGGTGGGACGCGTCTTCAGGCGCGATGCCCAGGTGCTCGATGGCGACGACTGCGTCGCTGGCATTGACCAGCCGATGAAGATTGCCGGCCTTGCCTTGGGGCCCGCGGAAGCCCTGCAGTGGGGCTTGCCCTCCCGGAGTGTGGATTTCTACGACGTCAAGGGCGATGTGGAAGCCATCTTCTGGCCCCTGCAGCCCGCCTTTGTCGTGGCTGAGCATCCGGCCATGCATCCTGGGCGATGCGCCGCGGTCCTTGTTGACGGAGAAGTGATCGGGCATGTCGGTGAATTGCACCCGCGCTGGCGGCAGGCCTACGAGCTGCCTGTGGCGCCGGTGGTCTTTGAGTTGGCGTTGCAGCCGGTGCTGAAGCGCCCGGTGCCTCAGGCTTGCGCGGTCCCCAGACAACAGCCGGTGTTTCGCGATCTTGCGCTGGTGGTCGGCCCTGAAGTCACTCACGACCGACTGGTCGCCGCCCTGCAGGATGACCCGCAGGCTGTGGTGCGTTGCGCGCGGGTGTTCGACGTCTACAAGCCCAAGGATGCGAGTGCAGACCTTGCTGGCGGACACCGCAGCCTGGCCGTGCGCCTGGAACTGCTGGACGAAGCCACGACCTTGACCGATGATCGCATCGAGTCCACGGTGGCGGCCGCCCTGAGCCGCGCTGCTGCCCTTGGCGCGCGTCTGCGAGGCGTGGCCTGAAGGAGGAACTGTGAACGAGCGCGTGATATTGCCCTCCCTGATGACGCCCACCTTGACCAAGGCGGAGCTGTCGGACCTGCTGTTTGAGCGGCTGGGGCTCAACAAGCGGGAGTCCAAGGAGCTGGTGGACGCTTTCTTCGACATCCTGGGGCAGACCTTGGCCGACGGGCGTGACGTCAAGCTGTCGGGCTTCGGCAACTTTCATGTGCGCCACAAGGCCGCGCGTCCTGGGCGCAATCCCCGAACCGGCGAGATGATCCCGATCGAGGCCAGGCATGTGGCGACCTTCCACCCCAGCCTCAAACTCAAGGCTCTGGTCCAGGGGCAGGAGATGCCCTCGGACGATGTCTGAAGCGCCGTGCCGGCAGAGCTTCTCTCCGTGTTGTCCCGGTGCCCGAGGCAACCAAGCGACCCCAAAATCAGACCGTGAGCAGCGAACTTCCCCCGATTCCGGCCAAGCGGTACTTCACCATCGGCGAGGTCAGCGAGCTGTGTGATGTCAAGCCCTATGTCCTGCGGTACTGGGAGCAGGAATTCACCCAGCTGCGTCCGATGAAGCGCAGGGGCAATCGCCGGTACTACCAGCATCATGAGGTGCTGCTCGTGCGTCGCATCCGCGAACTGCTCTATGAGCAGCGGTTCACCATCAGTGGAGCGCGAGACCGGCTTGCCGAAGCGGGATCGGCTCAGCCGTTCCTGCGGGGAGGGGCGGCCGAGGATGCAGCGCCCCAGGACATCCCTGGGCTGCCGGCTGTCGAGCCTGAAGTCGATCTTGCGAATGGGTCGGGTGAGCTTGATCTGCGTCGGGAACTGCTGGCCATTCGTCGCTTGTTGGCTGACTGAAAGGCTATACTCGCGTCTTCGTCGGGGTGTAGCGCAGCCTGGTAGCGCACTTGCATGGGGTGCAAGGGGTCGCGAGTTCGAATCCCGCCACCCCGACCACTTTTCCGTCAAATCCGCAGTTTCAGGCGGAGCGGCTCAGGAGATCTGCTGACCATGGCCACTTCCCGACGCCGCAACAGCAAGGAACCCGAGGCCGACCGGGCGGCAGCGTCCCCGGGTCAGTCGCGGGTGATCAAGAAGTACCCCAACCGCCGCCTCTACGACACCCAGACTTCGAGCTACATCACGCTGCAGGAAGTCAAGGAAATGGTTCTGCGGGGCCTGGATTTTCAGGTCCAGGATGCCAAGACCGGCGAGGAGATCACGCGCTCCATACTGCTCCAGATCATTCTGGAGGAGGAGACCGATGGCGCGCCCATGTTCTCCACGGCCATGTTGGCCAACATCATTCGCTTCTATGGCCACGCGATGCAGGGAATGATGGGGCACTACCTTGAGCAGAATCTGCAGGCGTTCGCCGACATGCAGCGCCAGTGGAGCGAGCAGTCCAAGACTCTTTACGACCCTGCCCAGTTCAACGCTGAGGCCTGGGGGCAGTGGGCCAGGATGTTCCAGTCCCTCCCGGGCTTTCCCGTCGCCAAGAAGTAGCGGTTGACTTCTCGCCGCGCAGGCCGGGTGTTTGCGGACAATGAGCCCCATGCAAGAGCCAATTTCTCTGTCCGCTGAAGGTGCCGGCGGTTCGGCGCCTCGGATCGCCTTTGCCAGCCTGGGCTGCCCCAAGGCGCTGACGGACTCCGAACTGATCCTCACTCAGCTGAGCGCGGAGGGCTACGAGACATCGCGCGACTACGCTGGCGCCGACCTGGTCATCGTCAACACATGTGGCTTCATCGATGACGCGGTTCGGGAGAGCCTGGACACCATCGGCCAGGCCCTGGCTGAGAACGGTCGGGTGATCGTTACCGGGTGCCTTGGTGCCAAGGCCGGGGAGGGCGGAGAGAATCTGGTGCGGCAGGTTCACCCCAAGGTGCTGGCTGTCACCGGCCCGCACGCGACCCGCGAGGTGATGGACGCGGTGCACCGCCACGTGCCCAAGCCGCATGATCCCTTTGTGGATCTGGTTCCCGCGCAGGGGATCAAGCTGACCCCACGCCACTACGCCTACCTCAAGATCAGCGAGGGGTGCAACCATTCCTGCACCTTCTGCATCATTCCGAGCATGCGCGGGCGCCTGGTTTCCCGCCCGATCGGCGATGTCCTTGAGGAAGCTCGACGTTTGTTCGACGCCGGGGTCAAGGAACTGCTGGTCGTCAGCCAAGACACCAGCGCCTACGGCGTCGACCTGCAGTACCGGACCGGGTTCTGGAACTGCCAACCGGTC
>CAYYYC010000142.1:0-5598 GCA_964475695.1 uncultured Rubrivivax sp. | reverse complement strand
GATCTGCCAGAAGGATTCGTTTCTCTGCGCGGCCCGCGGCGTTTCGCTGGGCATTCACTTCCAGCAGAAGATTTCGGTCGGATTCTTCGGCGGGGAGGGCTTCATCATGCAGCGCCTGGAGGGTGACGGTCTGGCCTTCGTGCATGCGGGAGGCACGGTCATCAGGCGTGAGCTGCAGCCCGGGCAGACGCTGATGATCGACACCGGCTGTGTCGTGGCCTACACGCCCAACGTCAGCTTCGAGATCCAGTATGTGGGCAAGATCAAGACGGCCCTGTTCGGCGGCGAGGGCCTGTTCTTCGCCAAGATGTCCGGCCCCGGCACCGTCTGGCTCCAGAGCATTCCATTCTCCCGTCTGGCTTCGCGCATCTTTGCCGCTGCGCCTCAACGCGGGGGCTCCCGTGAGGAGGGCTCTCTGCTCGGTGCCGCGGCTGGCGGTGCGGTCCTGGGTGGCATTTTTGGCGATGACGACTGAGGGCTGCGGCCCCCGCGGGAGAAAGACAATGCGTCGCCGCTTTCTGCTGGGCACGGCCGGGGCTGCGCTTGGCTTGGGCAGTGGAGCCGCGGCGTGGTCCCGCCCCGCGGGCGCGCCGCCCATCTTTGTGCTCAATTCACTGGATGCGGATGTCAGCGTGATCGACCCCGTCAGCTTCGAGCAGCGCGCCCGACTGAGCACCGGGCGCGAGCCGCACCACCTGTATCTGACGCCTGATGAACGGAGTGTGATCGTGGCCAATGCGGGCGCGGACTCGCTGACCTTCATCGATCCCGTCACAGCACAGGTCCAGCGCACGATCCGCGGCATCCTGGACCCCTACCACCTGCGTTTTTCCCCGGACATGAAGTGGTTCGTCACTGCCGCCAACCGGCTCAACCACATCGATGTCTACCGCTGGCAGCCGCAGGCGCCCTCGGAGCCGCTGAAGCTGGCCGGGCGCATCCGTGCCTCACGGACGCCGAGCCACCTGATGATCGACAGCCGAAGCTCAGTGGCCTACTGCACGCTGCAGGACAGCGATGAGCTGATCGCCCTGGACTTGGCCACTCAGGCCGTGCTGCATCGGACCGGCGTGGGCAGGATGCCCGCCGACCTCTACCTGACTGCCGATGACGCCACGCTGCTGGTGGGCCTGACCGGGTCGGATTCGGTGGAGGCCTACGATGTCCGAGGGCGACAGCCTCGGCTGGTCAAGCGGGTCGTCACCGGCCGCGGGGCGCATGCCTTCAGGGCCAGGGGTGACCGCAGGCATGTCTTCGTCAGCAACCGCGTGGCCAACACCATCAGCCTGCTCGACACCCAGACGCTGACTGTGGTGGATCGATATGACGCGCCGGGTGGCCCGGACTGCATGGAGCTGCTTGAGGACCAGCGCACGCTGCTGGTGACCTCGCGCTGGGCGCGCAGGCTCACGGTCATCGACACGCGGGAGCGCCAGGTGGTCAGGCAGGTCGCGGTGGGGCGCTCGCCGCACGGGGTGTGGACCTTATCCCACGCGGAGCGGGTTTGACCGGGGCGGGCTTCATGGGCTGGATCCCGCCGCAACGCCCTGGGGTCGCGCTGGCCCTGCTGGCCGCCCTGGCTCTTCTGCCGGTCGATGGACATGCGCAGGCCAAAGCGTGCAGCCAACCGGTCTACCTGACCTTCGACACCGGACACATGGGCGCGGCCGAATTCATTGCTTCGGTGCTGGGCAGGCACGGTGTCAAGGCCACCTTCTTCCTGGCCAGCGAGCGCACCCAGGAGGGCGGACACAGCCTGGACGATCGCTGGGCTCCGTGGTGGAGAGCTCGCGTGGCCGAGGGGCATGCGTTTGGCTCCCACACCTGGGACCACTGGGTCCTGCTTCCGGGTCAGGATGGCCCCTGGCGCTTCCTAGTCACGCAGGGCCCGCAGCGCGATCGTGTGGTCACAGCGGACTCGCAAGCCTATTGCCGACAGCTGCGCCGGCCGGCCCAGCGGTTCGAGGAGATGACCGGCGCGCGCATGGGCGCTGCCTTTCGCGCACCCGCCGGACGCACCTCGCCCACGCTGCTCAGGGCTGCGCAGGAGTGTGGCTTCGAGCATGTGGGCTGGTCCAGCGCGGGCTTCCTGGGCGACGAGCTGGACAGCCAACGCTTTCCCAACGCACAGCTGTTGCGCCAGGCGCTGCGGGACATTCGCGCCGGCGATGTGCTGGTGGCCCACCTGGGCATCTGGAGTCGGCGCGACCCCTGGGCGCCGGCCGTGCTGGAGCCGCTGCTCGAGGGCCTGAAGGCCAGGGGTTTCTGCTTTCGCACGCTGCGCGAGCATCCGATCCACGGCGCAGCCTTCGCAAGGCCTGCGCCGCTGTCGGAGGCGGGGGGCTGACGATGGAGTGGTGGGACGGCCTGCAGCAGTCGGTGTTCGAGGGGTTGATCCTGCCGCTGATGCTGGCGCTGGGGTTGGATTCCCAGATCGAGGAGGGCTACATCGGGTCGCTCTGGCTTCTGGTCGGGGTGCTGCAATTGGCCGTGGTGGCGCTGGTGCTGGCCCCATTGCAGGCCCTGCGCCCGGTCGAGCTCGTCCAACCGGATCAGCGCACCCTGGTCGGACGGGCCGTGCGCGTGGATGTGCTCTACACGCTCATTCACCGCTTGGGCCTCTTTCGTGCGGCGCTGTTCATCAGCCTGGAGCCCCTTTGGAGCTCGGCCATGGGCGCAATGCGTGGTTCGGGCCTGCCGAGCTGGCATCTGGACGCGCTGTGGCCAGGCGTGACGGATCTGGCCTGGGTCTCCTTTTTCATCTACCTGCTGGCGTTCGATCTGCTGGCCTGGGTCCTGCACTGGCTGCAGCACCGCTGGGGGTGGTGGTGGCAGCTTCATGCGTTGCACCACAGCCAGCGACACATGACTGTCTGGACCGACAACCGCAACCACCTGCTCGATGATGTGATCCATGACGCCGCCTTCGTCTTTGTCGGCCTGCTCATCGGTGTGGCGCCCGCTCAGTTTGTGGCCATCGTGGCCCTGACCCAGCTCATGGAGAGCCTGTCCCATGCCAACCTGAGGCTGTCGTTCGGGCGGCTCGGGGACCGGCTGCTTGTCAGCCCGAAGTTTCATCGCCGCCACCACGCGATGGAGCCGCTGCAGGATTTCCACGGGCGGCCCGCAGCGGCGGTCCGAGGCTGCAACTACGGCGTGCTTTTCGCGTTTTGGGACCAGATCTTCGGCACCGCTGACCTTCGCCCGGGGCACTTGCCCACGGGCATTCGCGACCAGCTGCCTGAGCACGGCGGGCGGGAGTACGGGCAGGGACTGTGGGCCCAGCAGTGGCTGGGCCTGTTGAGACTCCTTGGGCGCGCCTGATGGTGTCCGCGACGCAGGCGGTTTTCGATGCGCTGGCGCGCGCCCTGGGCTACTGTCTGTTGCCCAGGGTCATGGCGCTTTCACTGCTCCCTTTGGTGGTTTTGATGGTGGGGTGCGGCCTGCTGACCTGGCTTTACTGGGAGCAGGGCGTGGCCATGGTGCGCGAGATGCTGGACACCCTGGCGATGCTGGGGTCGGCAATGCGCTGGCTGGAGTCGATGGGCGCCGCCAGCCTGCGGGCTGTTCTTGCGCCCTTGGTGCTTGTGGCGTTGGTGGTGCCTGTGCTGGTTGTGGCCTGCCTGATGGTGGTGGCTGTCTTCATGACCCCGGCCATGGTGGCCCTGGTGGCCCGACGCCGGTTTTCTCACCTTCAGAGGTGCCACGGCGCCAGCGCCTGGACCACGAGCCTGCGCTCGCTGGGGCTTTCCTGCGTGGCGCTGCTGCTGCTGTTGGCGTCGGTCCCGCTGTGGCTGGTGCCGCCGTTTGTCCTGCTCATTCCGCCGCTGGTTTGGGGGTGGCTGGCGATGCAGGTGATGAGTTTCGAGGTCTTGGCTGAACACGCCTCGGCGCTGGAGCGTGAGGCTTTGATGAAGGCCCATCGATGGCCGCTGCTGGCCATGGGCATTCTCTGTGGACTGATGGGGGCCGCCCCCGGAGCCGTCTGGGTTCTCAGCGCGCTGACCCTGGTGCTGGCGCCCCTGGTGATGATGGCTTCGATTTGGCTGTACACGGCCGTCTTTGCGCTGACATCGCTCTGGTTTGCCCACTACCTCCTGGCTGCGCTCGAACGGCTGCGTCAAGCAAGCGAGCCGAATGCGGCACCAGCCCTGCCGCCGGACTCACGAACATTGGAAGGAACGGCACCATGAGCTTTGGCCTGATCATCGTCGGCGATGAAATCCTCTCGGGCAAGCGTCAGGACAAGCACCTCGCCAAAGTGATCGAGCTGCTGTCGGCCCGCGGGCTGGAGCTCGGGTGGGCGATCTACGTGGGCGACGACCGGCATCGCATCACAGCCGCGCTGCGCCGGGCGATTGAGGGTGGCGATCCGGTCTTCTCCTGCGGGGGCATTGGAGCCACACCGGATGACCACACCCGCCAGTGCGCAGCCGCAGCCCTGGGCGTTGGGCTGGAGCTGCACCCGCAGGCCCGCGAGCTGATCCTGCAGCGCATGCGGGAGGTGGCCGCCGAGCAGGGGCTTGCGTTTGAGCCTGACCGTGCCGACAACATCCACCGCCTGCAGATGGGCGTCTTTCCGGTCGGCGCGCAGATCATTCCCAACCCCTACAACAGGATCCCGGGGTTCAGCGTTGGGGAACTGCATTTCGTGCCGGGATTTCCCGTGATGGCCTGGCCGATGATCGAGCAGGTCCTGGACACCCGTTACGCGCACCTGCACGGCCGCCATCGCCAGACCGAGCGCTCCGTGATCGTCTTTGGCGCGATGGAAGCGAGCCTCACCCCCTTGATGGAGGCCATCGAGGCCGAGCACCCTGACATCAAGGTTTTCAGTCTTCCCAGCGTCGACCACCCGCAATGGGGCCGGCATATCGAACTGGGGGTCAAGGGCGCGGAGGGGGCAAGCCGGCAGGCCTACGATAGCCTCAAGGCCAGGCTGGTCCAATTCGGTGCATCAATGGGCCCCGAGTTGGTGCGATAATTGCCATATGCACCCGCAAGGTGCATCATGGATTTGCATTTTGAGCCCAGGGGCAATCTTGGCCTGCAGGGTTTGCGCTCGGTCACTGGCACAGTCCCTGCTACCTGAACGCATGCGCAGGCATTGCGCGCCCACCCGCCCCGTTTCGGTGCGGATCCATTGAGAAATCCCAGACTCCAGGAGAGAGCCCCATGTCCAAGACGGTTGCCGACGTGATGAAGATGGTGAAGGACAACGACGTCAAGTTCGTTGATTTCCGCTTCACCGACACCCGGGGAAAAGAGCAGCACGTTTCGGTGCCGGTGTCGGCCTTCGATGAGGACAAGTTCTCCTCCGGTCACGCGTTCGACGGGTCTTCGATCGCCGGCTGGAAAGGCATCGAGGCTTCAGACATGTTGCTGATGCCCGACCCGAACACGGCCAACCTCGACCCGTTTTTCGAGGAGCCCACCCTCATCCTGTCCTGCGATGTGATCGAGCCCGGCGACGGCAAGCCCTACGAGCGCGATCCCAGGTCTTTGGCCAAGCGGGCCGAGGCCTACATGCGCTCCACCGGCCTGGGCGACACCGCCTATTTCGGACCGGAGCCCGAATTCTTCATCTTCGACAGCGTG
>CAYYYC010000141.1:0-5602 GCA_964475695.1 uncultured Rubrivivax sp. | reverse complement strand
GCAAGAACTCGAAGTCGATGTCGTAGATGCTCTTGCCGTCTTCGAAGCGGTCGATCAGATACAGAGGCGCGCCGCCAATGCCCTTGATTGCCGGCAGCCGCAGCTCCATCGGGCCCGTGGGCACATCCACCGGCTGCGCGCCCAGTTCCAAGGCCCGGGCGTACGCCTTGTGCGAGTCCTTCACACGGAAGGCCAAGGCGCACGCGCTGGGGCCGTGCTCGGCCGCGAAATAGCCCGCCGGGCTGCGCGGCTCCCGGTTGACGATGAAGTTGATGTCGCCCTGGCGGTACAGCACCACATCCTTGCTGCGGTGCCTGGCCACCCGGCAAAAGCCCAGGCGCTCAAACATCGGCTCGATCAGGCCGGCCTGGGGCGAGGCGAACTCGACGAATTCAAAGCCCATCAGGCCCATCGGGTTGTCTTGCGGCTCGGTCATGCTTGGCTCCCGGTTTGCGGCTGACAGAACGCACTTTAGGCAACAAGCTGCGCAGTTTTGGTGCAAATTTATGCTCTAATCAAATAATGTAAACATGATTCATGCTTCAAATATGATTTCAGCGCATGAATTGATCGACCGCACCGATGCGCGCCTGCTCGAAGTCCTGAGCCGCGAAGGCCGCGCCTCGTATGAGGAGTTGGGGCAGGCCGTGGGCCTCTCGGCATCGGCCACGTTGCGCCGGGTCAAGCGGCTGGAGGAAGCCGGGGTGATCACCGGCTACAGCGCCGTGGTGAACCCACACCGCCTGGGCCCCCTGCTCACCGCGTATGTGCAGGTGCGCATGGTCAAGCAGGCGCCCGGTGAGCGGCGCAGCCCGCTCGAGACCTTTGCGGCTGCCGTCAACGGCTGGCCAGAGGTGGCCGAGTGCGTTTCATTGACCGGCGAGATGGATTGCCTGCTTCATCTGCAGGTGCCCGACATGGATGCCTTCAGCCGTTTTGTGATGGAGCGGCTGCTCAGACACCCGAGCGTTCAGGACTGCAAGTCCAGCTTTGTGCTCAAGCCGCTGAAGGCACCCCGTGCCGGATGGCATCAGGCCCCGCGGCCCGCCGCGGCGCCGGCCCGCACCGGGCGCGCTGGCGGGGCCAGTCGCATCAAGAGTCCCGGCGCCGCCTGATGAACGCTTCCGCCATCCAACCCAAGGTTGACGCAGGCGCGCCCCCGCCCCGGCACCCGAGCGCCGCCGGGACGCTGCCGCTGAGCGGGCGTCGGGTGCTGGACCTCACGCATGTGCTGGCCGGTCCCTTCGCTTGCCATCAGCTGGCCCACCTCGGGGCCGAGGTGGTGAAGGTGGAACCCATCAAGGGCGGCGATCTGGCACGCCGACTCGGCGCCGATGCGCAGCTCAACCAGCGCCTGATGGGCACCTCCTTCCTGGCGCAAAACGTGGGCAAGCGGTCGATCGCGCTGGACCTCAAAACGCCCGGCGGCCAGGATGTTCTGCGCAGGCTGGTGGCTGGCAGCGACGCGCTGGTGGAAAACTTTCGGCCCGGCGTCATGGACCGCCTCGGACTGGGCTACGAGGCTCTGCTCAAGCACAACCCCAAGCTTGTGTACTGCGCCATCTCGGGTTTCGGACAGGACGGCCCCCTGCGCGACCTGCCCGCCTATGACCAGATCATCCAGGGCATGAGCGGCGCAATGAGCATCACCGGCGACGCCGACAGCGCGCCGCTGCGGGTGGGCTTCCCCGTGGCCGACACCATCGGCGGCCTGACCGCGGCCATGGCGGTTTGCGCCGCGCTGGCCGAGCACGAGCGCAGCAGCGGCCGCTTCATCGATGTGTCCATGCTCGATTCCGTGCTCGCCACCATGGGCTGGGCGGTGTCCAACCTGTTGGTCGCCGGCCGCGCCGCCCGGCCCATGGGCAACCAGAACCCCACCGCCTGCCCGTCAGGCACCTACCGCACCGGCCAGGGCCTGCTCAACATCGCGGCCAACAAGCAGGAACAGTTCGAAGCGCTGGCCCGGGTCATCGAAAGGCCCAGTCTGTGCGCAGACCCGCGATACGCCCGGCCTGAAGAGCGCCTGGCCCACCGCGCCGCGCTCAATGCCGAGATCGAAGCGGCATTGGCTGCTCACCCGGCCAGCCACTGGTGGCCCCTGCTGACCCAGGCCGGTGTGCCGGCCGGCCCCGTGCTCAGTGTGCAGGAGGCCCTGGCCCACCCGCAGGTGGCCCATCGGGGACTGGTGGCCCACTATGAGCAGCTGCCCGGCATGGAGCGTGAGATCCGGGTGGTGCGCACCGGCCTGCACATCGACGGCCACGCCCCGGCGGTCAGTGGGCCGCCCCCTCAGCTCGGCCAACACACGCTGAGCGTCCTTGAGGAACTGGGCCTGAGCGCCGAACAGATTGAGGAACTGCGCCGCCAGGGCGTGATTGCAACGACTGCGTCAACAGGAATGCCCCCGTGAGTCAAGACCCCTCGAGTCCCGAAGCGCAGGGACGCCACTGGTGGCGCACCGCATTGACCGACATGCAGCCCGGCGTGATCCGCCACCGAGGCCATGCGATCGAAAGCCTGATCGAGCAGCGTGTGGGCCTGGCGCCCATGGTGTGGCTGATGACGCGGGGCGAGCTGCCCAGCGCAGCGCAGGCCGAACTGCTGGAGGCCGCGCTGATTGCCGCCGTGGACCATGGGCCCCAGGCCCCCAGCGTGGCCATCACCCGCATGGCCGCGACCTGCGGCGTGGGCATCAACAGCGCCATGGCCAGCGGGCTCAACGCCTTGGGGGACATTCACGGCGGCGCGGGCCAGCAGGCCTTGGAACTCTTCGAACAGGTGGCCGCACGCCTGAGCGCCGGGCGGCCCATGGAGGAAGCGGTGCGCGAATCGCTGGACGACCATGTGCAACGGCACGGGCCGCGGATCCCGGGCTACGGCCACCGGTTTCATCCTGAAGACCCTCGCAGCGCCCCGCTCCTGCGGCGCGTGGACCAAGCCACGGCCGCAGGGACCGTCACTGGGCAGGTGGCCGCCATCGGCCGCGCGATCGAGGACGCACTCAGCAGCGGCCGCTCGCGGCGCATCCCCATGAACATCGATGGCGCCACGGCGGTGATCTACGGTGAACTCGGCTTTGCCGCGCCGCTGGCCCGCGGCCTGTTCTGCCTGTCGCGCTCGGTGGGCCTGCTGGCGCACGCCTGGGAGCAGATGCAGCAAGGCGAGCGCCTCAAGGGCCCCCTGCCTCGGGCCTGGCTGCCGCTGTATACCGGACCGCAGCGCAGGGATTGGGGCTGAGGTGAACAATCACCTGATGTCGAGGCCTCACAGCCAAGCGATCCGATGAAAAATTCCCGGGCTGAACGCCGGCAATTCCTTCGGCGCCTGACGGGCGTTGCGGCATTGGTCGGCACATCTTCGCTCCAGGGTCGAGCCCTGGCGCAAAACGGCGCCAGCCCATCGGGCGCCGCCGCCGATTGCGAACCGCCCCACCAGGTGATCGAACACGACTGGGTTGACACCAGGCGCCAACGGCCGGTGCCGGTGCGCCTGTACCTGCCCTGCGCAGCCGACCCACGCTCCCGCGCGCCGCTGGTGGTGTTCTCCCACGGGATTGGCGGCTCGCGGCGCGGCTACAGCTACCTGGGCACCCACTTCGCTGCCCAAGGGTGGGCCAGCCTGCACCTGCAGCATGTGGGCAGCGACCGCAGCCTCTGGCGCGGCAGCCTGTGGTCCATGGTGGGAAGACTGCAAGCCGCCGCACAGGAATCTGAAGCCATCGCCCGGGTGCACGACATGCGATTTGCCCTGGACCAGCTGCTGAGTGGGCCCACAGGCGCCGCGCTGGACGGGCAGCGTGTGGTGGCGGCCGGCCACTCCTACGGGGCCAACACCACGCTGCTGGCCGCAGGCGCTCGGGTGCAGCGCGATGGCGCTCCGGTGGACTTGAGCGATGCCCGCATCAAGGCCGCCATCGTGATCTCGGCGCCCCCCTTCTATGGGGAAGGCGACCCTGGAGCAATCCTGGCCACCGTTTCGGTGCCCACGCTGCACATCACCGCCACCGACGATGTGATCCGCATTCCCGGCTACTACAGCGGCCTGCCAGACCGTCTGGCCGTTTTCGAGGCCACGGGCGGCCCGCGCAAGTGCCTGGCCGTCTTCGAGGGCGGGTCGCACAGCATCTTCACCGACCGCGTGGCCACGGGCGGCGCTGCCCTCAACCCGCGGATCAAAGGCGCCACACAGCGGCTCGCTTCGGCCTTCATCCGCAGCGCGCTTCAGGGTGACGATGCGACGCTCAAGTCATGGCCGCAGGAGCATGCGCCCCTGCTTGAGAGATTCAGGCTGGTCTGACTCCGGCGCCGTGGGCGCGACTCACAGGTTTTTGTTCTTCTGGCTTCGCGACTCGGCAAAGCAGGCATCGAAATTGTTGAACTCGTAGGCAATCGTGACCCAGCCCACGGAAGCTGAGCTCGCCTTGGCCTCAAGCTTGATCGACAGGAGGTTATCGATCAATGGCCGGCCGGTCCAGAACGAAGCCAGCGACCGCTCCTTGCGCTGCAGCGCCATCATCCACTCGCCGTCCTTGTCCCAGATGCTTCCTGCATGGAGGAAGTCATAGTTCTTCGAGGCACCGTACTTTTCGTTGAGCGCCTCCTGCAGTGACTTGAACTCCGACTTCAGCTGCGATCCATGGCTGCCGGTCGGAATGTCCTTGCCCACCGCAACGATCTTGCAGAGGCCGAAACGGGGGCTGATCAGCAGTGAATAGGACTCGAAGGACGAATGGCCACTGCGCAAAGCCGAGGTGTCGTACCAATTCGGGTTGGAGGGATCGGCCCTGAGCATCCCCTGGGACTGGGCCATGGAAAGGCTCATGCCCTGGTCCAGGCCGAAGGGCCCCGCGGCGCAAACCTTCGCCATAGAGATGAAGAGGAGACAGAGGAGTGCTTTGCGAATCACTGGGAAGTCCTTGGGCATTCTGGAAATTCTGGCTGCTGACCCGCCGAAGCGGTGAACAGCGCAATCGCCTTGCGTGAAAACAAGCTTACTCCACCGTCACGCTCTTGGCCAAATTCCGCGGCTTGTCCACATCGGTGCCGCGTGCGCAGGCGGTGTGATAGGCCAGCAGCTGCAGCGGAACCGTGTGCAGGATCGGCGACAGGGCGCCATAGTGCTCGGGCATGCGGATCACATGCACGCCCTCGGATGAGCCGATTCGGCTGTCGGCGTCGGCAAACACATACAGTTCGCCGCCGCGGGCTCGCACCTCCTGCAGGTTGCTCTTGAGCTTTTCGAGCAGCTGGTCGTTCGGCGCCACGGTGACCACCGGCATCTGCTCGTCCACCAGGGCCAACGGCCCGTGCTTGAGCTCGCCGGCGGGATAGGCCTCGGCATGGATGTAGCTGATCTCCTTGAGCTTGAGCGCACCCTCGAGCGCGATCGGGTAGTGCAGGCCGCGGCCCGGGAACAGCGCATGCTGGCGCGGCGCGAAGGCCTGGGACCAGGCCACCACCTGCGGCTCCAGGGCCAGCACCGCCTGCACCGCCAGCGGCAGGTGGCGCAGGTCCTTGAGATGCTGGGCCTGCTGCGCCGCGGTCAATCGGCCGCGCACCTGCGCCAGGCTCAGCGTCAGCAGGAACAGACCCACCAGCTG
>CAYYYC010000140.1:0-5661 GCA_964475695.1 uncultured Rubrivivax sp. | reverse complement strand
GAACAACCCCTTGCCCCCAACCTTGGACAGCGCACGGTCGAGAATCTGGTCTCCTTGCGTGGTCATGCCCAGCAAAGACAGGGTCACGCCGAAGCGCTGCTCCAGCAGCGCCTTGACATGCTCGGCCTGCCAGAGGGCGAGACGGCTTTCTCGGGTGGCGATCGTCACGCAATCGCCGCGGGGACGCCCGCTCGGCGGCAGGGGCGCGGATGACAGGCCTGAGGAATTCATGCAGGCATTATGGCCACGGCCGCTTGCCTCTGGGCCGCACCGCCCGAGCCATCGTCCGCGCTCCCACGAGCCCTCAGCGCGCTCCCACCGAAAACCACTTGAGCTCGACGTAGTTGTCTGCCTTGTGGGCCGGAGTGACATTGGAGCGAACCGCCCACGGAATGACCTGACGGTGCAGCGGAATGACCGCAATGTCTTCCCGGTAGGCCTTGAGTGCAGCCTTGATCAACGCCTCACGCTTTGCAGGATCGCCCTCGATGCTGGACTTGGCGGCCAATTCGTCTGCCTTGTCGTTGCGATAGTTCCCATAGTTGTACAAACCCACGCCGCCCGGCCCGCGGTTTCGGTAGAGCGGGGTCATGGAGGTTTCGGCGTCCGTGATCGCTCCACCCCATCCCAGCATATAGGCGCTGGTGTCGAGCTTCTCGATCTTGGGGAAATAGGTGGTTCTCGGCATGGCGTTCACCCGCACCTTGAGCTTGAGCTGCGCCCACATGCCGGCCAGCGCGATGCAGATCTCTTCGTCGTTGATGTACCGGTTGTTGGGGCAGTCGAGCGTGAACTCGAACCCCTCGGCGTAGCCGGCCTCGGCCATCAGTGCGCGCGCAGCCTTGAGGTCATAGGGCAGGCGCCTTTCAAGCTCGGCATCGCCATAGGCGCCAAGCGGCGAGGGCGTGAGCGCCCCCGAGGGCACGCTCAGCCCATTCATCAGCTTGCTGCGGATGGTCTCGACGTCGATGGCCTGATACATCGCACGGCGCACACGCATGTCCTTGAAGGGATTCCTGCCCTTGACGCTGCTGTAGAGAAGTTCGCTTCGGGCCTGGTCCAGCCCGATGAAGACGATTCGATTCTCCTGCCCGTCGACCACCTTGACGCCCGCCGTGTTGCGCAGCCTGGCGATGTCTCTGGGCGCCGGGTCGTGGACGAAGTCGATCTCCCCGCTGACCAGGGCGGCCAGGCGGGTGGCGTCGTTGGCGATCGGGGTAAAGACAGACTCCTGGACATTGCCCTCGAAGGTGCCCCACCAATGGGGGTTGCGCCTGTGCACTGTGCGGACACCCGGCTGGCGGACAGCAAGGATGTAGGGGCCTGTGCCGTTGGCATTCATCGAAGCATGGCTTTCCTCGCGATTCTTGAAGTCCAGGGGCCGGGTCACCCTGTGCTTCTCGCTCCAGGCCTTGCTCATGATGGGCAGGGTTTCGATGTGGTGCAGGAAGATCGGGTTGACATTCTTGAGCCTGAACTCCACGGTGTGGTCATCGATGCGCACGGGCTCGCCGCAGGCCAGCGCATAGGCGTTGAGCTGCGAGGTGGGCGCCTGGGCGCGCTTGATGGAGAAAACCACATCATCGGCTGTCATCGCACTGCCGTCGTGGAACTTCACGCCCTGGCGCAAGCGAAAGCGCCACAGCGTGGGGGACACCTGCTGCCAGCTGCTGGCCAAGGCCGGTACCAGCTGCAGTTGGCGGTCTCGGGACAGCAGCCTTTCGTAAACCTGAGCGTTCATGATGTTGGTCATGAGCTCGTTCTGGGAGTGCGGATCCATGGTGAGCGGGTCGCCGCTGCTGGACCAGCGAAGCGTCTGGGCCTGGGCGCAGGCCGCCCCCAAGGCAAGCACGGCTGTGACGAGGCCGGCAAGGAGTGAGGAAAGGTTTGGCAGGGGCATGGGCTCGATCCTGTGTGTTGCGCTGGGTCAAGGAAGCGTCATTCGGTGGCGCGATAGCCTTCCTCGGCCAGCGCCTGGCGCAGTTCAAGAGGATCGGCACTTGTGCTCAGACGTGCGGTTCTTGTCGCCAGGTCCACCTGAACCTCGGCCTTGGGATCGATCCGATGGACCGCCTCGGTGACGGCACGCACGCAGTGGGCACAGGTCATGGCAGGAATGTGCAGCTCGATCATGGCAGGATTGGGACGATGAAACATCAGCGCAGTCTAGCGCCGCGGTAAGCCATGGGCAGCGGGGAGCTGGTCCTGGAGATCGAAGGCATGACCTGTGCAAGCTGCGTCGGCCGGGTCGAGCGTGCCATTGAGCGGGTTCCCGGCGTCCAGTCGTGCAGTGTCAATCTGGCCACCAGCCAGGCCAGAGTGCTTGCGCAGCGGCCCGATGCACAGGCGCTGATCCTCGCAGTCCGCAAAGCGGGCTACGAGGCCAGGCTCCACGATGACCTGGCAGAACCGGTCAAACGCTGGGGTGAGGGCTGGCTCGTGATCGTTTCGGCGGCACTGAGCATCCCCCTGCTGGTGCCCATGCTGCTGCAGCCACTGGGGCTGCACCTCATGCCCAGCCCCCTGTGGCAGTGGCTCCTGGCCACGCCGGTGCAGTTCGGCCTGGGTTGGCGCTTCTACCGCTCGGCCTGGAGTGCGCTGCGCAACGCCAGCGGCAACATGGACCTGCTGGTGGCACTGGGCACCAGCGCCGCCTATGGGCTCAGCGTCTGGCTGTGGGCGCCGTGGGAGGCCACGCCGGGACCCGGGCAGTCGCAGGCGCCACCCCATCTGTACTTCGAGGGCTCTGCGGTGGTCATCACCCTGGTGCTCCTGGGCAAGTGGCTTGAGGCCCGCGCCAAGCGGAGCACCCTGGCAGCGATCGACGCCCTGCGCGCATTGCGCCCGGAGACTGCTGTGGTCCTGGTGGACGGACAGGCCCAGGAACGAGCCCTGTCGGCCGTGCGGATCGGCGACATCGTCATGGTGCCTCCAGGACAGCGTATTCCCGTCGACGGCCAAGTCACTCAGGGTCGCAGCCATCTGGATGAGTCCGCCGTCACTGGCGAAAGCCTGCCCGTGGCTCGCGAACCCGGAGATGCCGTGATCGGCGGAACGCTCAACGGCGAGGGCATGCTGCTGATTCGCACGACGGCCACGGGTGCGGAGACGGCGATCTCGCGCATCGTCCGCCTCATCGAGCAGGCACAGGCCCGCAAGCCTCCGATCCAACGGACGGTCGACAGAATCAGCGCAATCTTCGTCCCAGCGGTCGTGGCGGTGGCCATCGGCACCCTGCTGGCCTGGGGCTTGGCTGCGCCAGGCCTGGGATGGGAGCACGCCATCATTCAAGCCGTCTCGGTGCTGGTCATCGCCTGCCCCTGCGCTCTGGGCTTGGCCACGCCGGCCACTCTGATGGTGGGCACTGGAGTGGCAGCCCGCATGGGCTTGCTGGTGCGAGATGCCCAGGCGCTGGAGCTGCTGCGCGACGTGGAGGTGATGGCGCTGGACAAGACCGGGACACTGACCCGCGGGCACCCCAGGCTGCTGTCCTGCGTGGCGGCGCAGGACCGTTGCGGGCCGGAGCAGGCTCTGGCACTGGCTGCGGCGCTGCAGCAGGGCAGCGGGCACCCGCTGGCACGGGCGGTCCGTGAGGCTGCACAGGAGAAGAACCTCAGCGTCGGAGCCTGCCTGGAGATGGAGCTTGTGCCAGGCCGCGGGGTGCGCGGGATCGTGGCGTCGGGAGCACAGGCAGGCACTGGCCGCGGCCGGCCTGTGCTGTTGGGAAGTGTGCGCTGGATGCGGGAGCAGGGCCTGGATCTGACAGCTCTGGAGGGCGCGATCGAGGACCGGATGTCCCAGGGCCAGACCGTCAGCGTGTTGGCCGAGCCCGGGCAGGCCCTGGCTCTGCTGAGCTTCGGCGATGAGTTGCGCAGTGAAGCCGCTGAGGCGCTGGCCACTCTCAAGCGCCTGGGCGTGCGTTGCGTGATGATCAGCGGCGACAACCAGGCCAGCGCCCGCGCGGTGGCCCGTGAGCTGGGCATTGAGGACGTCCGCGCACCGACGCTGCCCGATGAAAAGGCGCGGGTCGTTCAGTCCCTGCGGGAAATGCTGAGTCCCGGAGGGCGAGTGGCCATGTTGGGAGACGGCGTCAACGACGCGCCCGCCCTCGCAGCGGCCGATGTCGGACTGGCCATGCCTGGGACCGATGCAGCCATGGAGACCGCGGGATTGACCCTCCTGCACGCCGACCTGCGGCTCGTTCCCAAAGCCATCGCCCTGTCTCGGGCGGTCAGTCGACGGGTCTCCCAGAACCTCTTCTGGGCCTTCGCTTTCAATGTGGTGGGGATCCCGATGGCCGCATTCGGGATGCTCAGCCCGGTGGTGGCTGGTGCGGCCATGGCCGCCTCCAGCGTCACCGTGGTGACCAGCGCGCTGATGTTGCGCCGCTGGCAACCGTGAGACTCAGCGGGTGCGCTTTTGAGGAACGGTCCTCAAGTCGCCAGGGAGGCTGCCGATGTAGTTGGCCATGGCCTTGAGTTCGGCGTTGCTGAAATTCTTGACCTGGCCCGCCATGATTGCATTGGCGCGTCCGACATAAGCATTGCCCTCGGTCTTGTAGGCCTTGAGGGCGACAAAAAGAAAATCGGCATGCTGGCCCGCAAGCTTGGGGTAGCTGGGGTCGATGCCCTTGTTGAAGTTGGCGCCATGACAGGAAATGCAGGCGCCCTTCTGCAGCAGTGCCGCCACCTCGGCCGATGGCGCCTTGGCCGGTTGCGGCGGCACTTCGGCGGCCTTGTCCTGGCCGTGCTGCGCGTAATAGGCCGACAGGTCTGCGATGTCCTGATCCGTCAGAGAGGCCGCGATGCCCCGCATCGTCGGATGCCGCCGCTCACCCTTTTGGTAAGCCACCAGGGCGTTTGAAAGATACTTGGCCGACTGTCCCGAGATCATGGGGACCCGGTGGATTTCAGGGAAGCTGGCCTGGTAGCCCTTGATGCCGTGGCAGCCGATGCACATGGCCACCTTGCCCTCGGCAGCCTTGACATCGCCCTTGAGTTCCTGAGCCTGCACGCCCGCTGCGGCCGAAAGGATGCCGGCCAGGGCCAGAAGCGAAAACTTGTTCATCATGGTGAGCACTGCGTAGTGTGAAGGCCTTGCTCGCCCGTCCGAGCAAGGAAATGCAGTGAATTATAGAGGCCCACCTATACTGGAACTGACGCGTGCACTCGAAACGAAAATGAAGAAATTCCAGGGTTCAAGCCAGTATGTGGCCACGAATGACCTCATGCTGGCGGTCAACGCTGCCATCACCCTGCAGCGGCCCCTTCTGGTCAAAGGCGAGCCCGGGACCGGCAAGACGATGCTGGCCGAAGAGGGGGCGGCGGCGAGGGGATTGCCGCTGATGCAGTGGCATATCAAGAGCACGACCAAGGCGCAGCAGGGACTCTACGAGTACGACGCCGTCAGCCGCCTGCGCGACAGCCAGCTCGCCGATGAGGGCAGCGCGGCTCGGGTGCGCGACATCCGCAACTACATCATCAAGGGCACGCTGTGGCAGGCTTTCGAGAGCGATTCGCCCGTGGCGCTGCTCATCGACGAAATCGACAAGGCCGACATCGAGTTCCCCAACGACCTGCTTCGGGAGCTCGATCGTATGGAGTTCCACGTCTATGAGACACGCGAGCTCATCAAGGCCCGCCATCGGCCGCTGGTGTTCAT
>CAYYYC010000139.1:0-5753 GCA_964475695.1 uncultured Rubrivivax sp. | reverse complement strand
CATCCAGTGGATCGCGGGGATCATCAACGCCACCACCAACTTCAGCCTCTCTGAGATGCGCGACAAGGGGTTGGACTTCAACGCCGCCTTGCAGATGGCTCAGCAACTCGGCTACGCCGAGGCTGACCCAACCTTCGACATCGAGGGCATTGATGCGGCGCACAAGGCCACGCTGCTGGCGTCGATCGCGTACGGAATCCCGGTGCAGTTCTCCGCAGCACACATCGAGGGCATCGGCAAGCTGCAGGCGACGGACATACGCTACGCCGAACAACTGGGATACCGGATCAAGCTGCTGGGCATCACCCGGCGGCGAGAGGATCTGGGGGGCGTCGAACTCAGGGTGCATCCCACTCTCGTGCCGGCCCGGCGGCTCATCGCCAATGTCGAAGGTGCGATGAATGCGGTGCTCATTCAGGGAGACGCCGTGGGGACGACGCTGTACTACGGGAAGGGGGCGGGTGCCGAGCCTACGGCCTCCGCGGTCATTGCAGACCTCGTCGACATCACTCGTCTGCACACGGCGGAGCACGGGCACCGGGTGCCCTACCTGGCCTTCCAGCCTGGAGAGCTTTCCGATTTGCCCGTTCTTGAAATGTCGCATGTCTTGACGGCCTTTTACCTGCGGCTTGTGGTGGCAGACCGAGCGGGCGTGTTGGCGCAGATCACCACGCTGTTGGCTTCGCATCAGATCTCGATCGATGCCGTGCTGCAGCGTGAGTCCGCGGAGGGTGAGAAGCAGACCGACCTGATCATCCTCACACACCAGACCTCTCAAGGAAGCATGGATCAGGCGTTGTCGGACATGCAGCGCCTGGAGGCCGTGCTCGCGCCGATCGTGAGCCTGCGCAAAGAGGAATTGGCCTGATGCGCTACGTCAGCACACGCGGACATCCTCAGCCCAGGCGATTCAGCGAAATCCTCCTGGAGGGTTTGGCGCCCGATGGTGGCCTGTACATGCCGCAGGAGTATCCCAAGCTGAGCCGTGCTGACATTCAGGCGCTGCGCGGGGTCTGGGACTCCGAGGGCTATGCGGAACTGGCGTTCCGGATCCTGCGTCTGTTCATCGACGACATCGACGACGGTGACCTGCGTGCGATGTGCGGTCGAGCCTACAACGCAGACGTGTTCGGCAGCCCTGTCATCACCCCGCTCAAGCCGCTTGAGGATGGCGTTTCTCTGCTGGCGATTTCCAACGGGCCGACCTTGGCATTCAAGGACATGGCCATGCAGCTGCTTGGCCAGATGTTTGAGCATGAGTTGGGAAGGCGTGGCCAGGTGCTCAACATTCTGGGAGCCACCAGCGGCGACACCGGGAGCGCCGCGGAGTATGCGATGCGCGGCAAGAAGGGGATCAGGGTCTTCATGCTCAGCCCGCACGGGCGCATGAGTCCGTTTCAGCAGGCGCAGATGTTCAGCCTTCAGGATGGCAACATCCACAATATTGCCGTCGAGGGGGTGTTTGACGAGTGCCAGGACATCGTCAAGGCGGTCTCCGGCGACTTGGCCTTCAAGTCCCGCTGGCACATCGGAACCGTCAATTCGATCAATTGGGCACGGCTTCTGGCCCAGGTTGTCTACTATTTCTCGGGGTATTTTCAGGCCAGTCGAGAAGGCGCGGGACAAGTCAGTTTTGCAGTCCCCTGCGGCAATTTCGGCAACATCTGTGCCGGCCATGTGGCACGGATGATGGGCCTGCCCATCGACCGCCTGGTCTGCGCCACCAATGAAAATGATGTGCTCGCCGAGTTTTTCAGGACGGGCACCTACCGGGTGCGCTCCGCTGCCGAGACTCTGGAGACGTCAAGCCCATCGATGGACATCAGCAAGGCCAGCAATTTCGAGCGATTTGTGTTCGATCTCCTGGGCCGAGACGCCGTCCGGACCCAGGAGCTTTTCGGGAGGCAGCTCGGCCAATCCGGCATGTTCTCCCTGGAGGCTGAAGATTTCAGCCGCGTTGCTGAATTCGGATTCGTTGCCGGGTCAAGCACCCATGCAGACCGCCTGGAGACGATTCGCGACACCGATCGCCGATTCGGATTGATGATCGACACGCACACGGCTGATGGCCTTCGGGTCGGGCGGCGCTGGCTGAAGTCTGGCTCGCCCATGGTCGCGTTGGAAACCGCCTTGCCGGCCAAGTTTTCCAAGACCATGCTCGAGGCTCTGGGGCGCGAACCCGAGCGGCCCGCCGCCATGGCGGGTATCGAGGATTTGCCGCGTCGCTTCACGATCTTGGCTCCCGATGTCGCACGGGTCAAGGCGTACATTGAGGCGCACGCCTAGGGTGGGGGTCATGCTCAGGATGTTGCATTGGCCAGGATCGATGCCCCAAGGGGGCGTTTTGCAATGACAGGCGATCCGCTCATGAGCCTGGAGGGTGCGCTTGAACGCCTGGCAGCGGCGGGCGGACAGCGGGCGATCATTGAAAGTGAAGACCTGCCGCTGACCTCGGCATTGGGCCGAGTCTTGGCCAGGCCCATCGTCTCGATGATCGATGTGCCGCCTGCGGACAACACCTCAATGGATGGCTACGCCGTGCGCGTTTCGGAAGTCCTCAGCCCCGGCATCAGCATGCCGGTGAGCCAGAGGATTGCCGCCGGGCAGGTCGGGGTGTCCCTGGAGCCCGGGACGGCCGCGCGGATCTTCACCGGTGCTCAGATTCCGCCAGGGGCCGACGCGGTGATTCCCCAGGAACAGTGCGAGCCGTCTCCTTCCGCCGCTGTCGGTGTTGATCGGCAAACCGTCACTCTGGGAGTGGTTCCCTCGGCCGGGCAATGGATTCGGCGTCGGGGTGAGGATGTGAGAAGTGGAGACGAGGTGCTGCGGGCCGGGGAGCGGCTCTCGCCCCAGGCCCTGGGCCTTGCAGCGTCGGTCGGGTGCGCCGTGGTTTCGGTGTGGCGCCGTCCGCGTGTTGCCTTGATGTCCACGGGCGATGAATTGGTCATGCCTGGAGAGGTTCCCCCGCAGAAGCTTCGACCCGGAGCGATCTACAACTCCAACCGCTACACCCTGATGGGGCTGCTTCAGGCTGCCGGCTGTGCGGTGACGGACCTGGGCATCGTCCCGGACCATTTCGAGTCAACCCGGTCAGCGCTGCGCTCGGCTGCCGAGGATCACGACCTGATCCTGACATCCGGTGGGGTATCCGTGGGTCAGGAGGACCATGTCAAGCCTGCGGTCCTGGCCGAGGGCTCTCTCGACCTTTGGCAGCTTGCAATCAAGCCCGGCAAGCCCTTGGCTTTCGGCTCAGTCCGACGGTCGAGCGGCTTGTCCTGTCTGTTCATCGGCCTGCCTGGCAATCCGGTCTCGAGCTTCGTGACTTTCGTGCTGGCCGTGGCTCCGCTGCTGCGCGCGATGCAGGCGATGCCGCCCGTGGGGCCGCGTGCCCGGATGATTCGAGCAGATTTCGACTGGCCGCGCCCCGATCGCAGGCGCGAGTTTCTGCGGGCTCGGCTCAATGCGCAGGGCGCTCTGGATCTGCACCCCAATCAGAGTTCTGGCGTTCTGACCTCGGTCGCGTGGGCTGACGGCCTGGTCGACAACCCGCCCGGCTGTGCCATCGAGAGAGGACAACCCGTTCGTTTCCTCCCATTCGCCGACCTTGTGTGGGCCTGAGTCTTCAACGATGAAACTGACGATCCGCTATTTTGCTTCCCTGCGCGAGGCCTTGGGCCAGAGCCAGGAAGTCAGCGGCTTGCCGCCTGAGCTGTCGGTGGCGCAATTGCGCGAAATTCTGGCCGCAACCAGCCACGCGCATGCGCTGCACCTCGGGCCGCAGAAGGCCGTACGCTGCGCGATCAACCATCGCATGGCGCAGGAAGGAGAAGCCGTGCCCGATGGTGCGGAAGTCGCTTTCTTTCCTCCGGTGACTGGAGGCTGACATGGCCTTGGCGCGGGTGCTGATCCAGCGTGAGGACTTTGACCTTGGCTCTGAAGTCCGTGCCTTGCATGCCGCGGACTTCGGTGTCGGTGCCGTGGCCAGTTTCGTGGGCACCGTCCGGGGTGGCCAGGGCACCGGCTCCGGCGGGCTGGCAGAGACCGTGCATCTGATGGAGCTTGAGCATTACCCGGGCATGACCGAGTCGGCGATTGAGCGCATGGTCGATGAGACTTACTCGAGATTTGAAATTCGGGCTGTCCGGGTCATCCACCGGATCGGGCCGCTCAGGCCGGGCGACCAGGTTGTCTTGGTCGCGGTGGCCTCGGCACATCGCAGCCAGGCATTCCAGGCGTGTGAATTCCTCATGGATTACCTGAAAACGCAGGCGCCATTCTGGAAAAAGGAGCACACGCCGGAGGGTGCCCGCTGGGTGGACGCCCGGGTGAGCGACGATCAGGCTCTGGCGCGTTGGGGCCTGAGGGTGTGCAATGCGCCGGTGCCCAGCCCCGGTGATGAACCGGAAGCGCAACCCTGATGGCGCCCGCCTTGCTGTGTTGGCCGCCCTTGCTGGTCTTTGTTGGTGCCGGTTTGGGAGCCGTGCTGCGCTGGGGCCTGGGCGCAGCCTTCAACTCTCCCCATTCGCTTTTGCCGTGGGGCACACTGGTTGCCAACCTCGTCGGCGGCTTCGGCATTGGAATCATGATGGGGGCGCTGGCGCATGCCGCGCACTGGGGTTGGAGCCATGAGGCCGCGCAGGTTTGGCGCCTGTTCGCAGTCACCGGCTTTCTGGGCGGACTGACGACTTTCTCGACCTTTTCAGCGGAAGTTCTTTCCCTGCTGGCGGGCGGACATTGGCTGGAGGGCTGCGCCCTGGCAGGTTTGCACCTGATCGGTTCACTGGCACTCACAGCGCTGGGTTGGGCCTTGGCTTCTTGGGCCTGGTCCAATGTCAATGTTGGCGCGTGATTCTCGAGACGGTCAGACTGTCGACCCGGGCTCCTCCTGCGGCAGTGGGCTTGAATTTCATGGGTGGCGCACCACATCGAGTGGTGGAGGAGTTCAATCATGAGACTCGACAAGCTCACCACCACGCTGCAGCAGGCTCTCCAGGATGCCCAGAGCCTGGCCTTGGCTCGGGACAATCCTTATATCGAGCCGCCTCACCTGCTTTCGGCGCTGTTGGCGCAAGCCGAGGGCCCCCGCTCCCTGCTGGAGCGGGCGGGGGCGCAAGTCGGGGGCCTGAAGTCGGCTGCCGACGCCGCCATTGAGACGCTGCCGCAGGTTCAAGGCGGTCAAGTCAGGGTGGGCCGGGATCTGCAGCAGGTCATCCAGCAGGCTGAAAAACTGGCTTCCGAGCGCGGCGACCAGTTTGTGGCCAGTGAAATGGCGCTGCTGGCCTTGGCCGATGCGAAGACCGACTTTGCCGCGGCGCTGCGTGGCCACGGGCTGACCCGCAAGGCGCTCGAGGCGGCCATCGCGGCGGTCCGGGGCCAGTCGAAGGTCGACTCGCCTGAAGCCGAGGGGCAGCGCGAGGCACTGCGGAAGTACACGCTGGACCTCACGCAGCGAGCCCGGCAGGGCAAGCTCGATCCCGTCATCGGCCGGGATGACGAGATCCGCAGGGCGATTCAGGTTCTGCAGCGCCGAAGCAAGAACAACCCCGTACTCATTGGTGAGCCGGGTGTTGGCAAGACGGCCATCGTGGAAGGCCTGGCTCAGCGCATCATCAACGGCGAGGTGCCAGACACACTGCGGGACAAGCGCGTTCTGGTTCTGGACATGGCCGGGCTGCTGGCTGGGGCCAAGTTCCGCGGTGAATTCGAGGAGCGTCTCAAGGCTGTGCTCAAGGAAGTGGCAGCCGACGAAGGGC
>CAYYYC010000138.1:4742-5754 GCA_964475695.1 uncultured Rubrivivax sp. | reverse complement strand
ATGAGCGTTGTGGCGGCCCAAATGACCGCGGATGGCGTCCGCATCGGTGAAGGTTCCCGCGTGCCGTGGCCGTCTGGCAGGGCCCGCCCGCCGATCGGACCCATCCAACTGGGCATTCGCGCCGAGCATGTCAGTCTGGATCTTGGGCAGGAAGGCGGCTGGTCCTTTGAGGCGCGGGTCGCCCATGTCGAGGAGCATGGCGCCGAAGCGATCGCGACGATCGAGTTCGGCGTTGCAACGATGGCTGCGCGTATCCCGCCAAGTCGGCTCCTTGGCGGGGAATCGGCGGTCCGCTTCCGGCTCGACGTTGACCGGATGCACTGCTTCGATTCTCAAACCGGCGTGGCGCTCTGACATGTCTGACTCCACCCCCAGTTCGCTTCGTTGGCGAACCCCTGGAGGTGCGGCACGGGTTCACTGTGTCGGACTTGCGACGCTCGATCTGGTGTTTCGCACCACCTCACTGCCCACTGGCCCGGGCAAGAGCTTTGCCTCTGGGCTGTCTGAGGTCGGCGGTGGGCCGGCCTCGAGCGCGGGGGTGTGTGTCGCCCGCTTGGGCGGGCAGGCGACGTTCGCCGGAAGGACCGGTGGCGACGCAGCAGGCACGCGGGTGCGCGAGGAACTGCAGCGTGAAGGCGTCGACACCCGGTGGCTCCGCAGCTTCAGCGGCGTGCAGACCTCCGTGTCTGCCATCAGCGTGGACGCGCAGGGCGAGAGGGCCATCCTGGCATACAGCGACCCGGCGATGCCAGTAGATGCAGACTGGTTGGCGCCAGACCTCGAACCCGGCGTGGTGCTGGCCGACCTCACCTGGCCCGCAGGAGCGCTGACCTTGCTGCGACGCGCTCGCGCGCAGGGTTGGCCGGCGGTGCTCGACGCTGACCGCTTCCGTCACCCGCCGGAGGTGATTCGTGAGGTGGTGGCCGTGGCCACTGACGTGATCTTTTCCCGCCCGGGCCTGGCCCAACTGGCGGGACAGGATGACATCGCTCTGGGCCTGCAAGGCTGCTTG
>CAYYYC010000138.1:0-4665 GCA_964475695.1 uncultured Rubrivivax sp. | reverse complement strand
CGAGTCGGGTGTCTTTTGGATCGAGGACGGGGTCTTGCGCTGCCAGCGCCCTCCGCCCGTACAGGCTAGCGACACCACGGGAGCTGGCGACGCCTTTCACGGCGCCTACGCCTTGTCGGTAGCGCGCGGGGAGACAGTTCTCGAGGCTTTGCGTTTTGCCACAGCCGTTGCCGCTGCCAAATGCACCCGCCCTGGCGGGCGCGCCGGGCTGCCCGACCCGGACGGTCTGGCTCATTTCCTCCGCGACCACCCGCTACCCGAAACAGAGACCTTGGCGCTAGCGCGCTGAAAGACACCATGACCCTGGCTGCACTGCTGAAAGACCTCGACGGCCTGACGATCGAAACCGACCCGACAACTTTGCGCCGCAAGAGCCGCGACTATTTCTGGTTCTCCCCCCTGCTCAAACAGCGCCTGGACCGCGTGATGGCCGATGTCGTTGTGACACCCACCACCGAGGCAGAGGTCGTGCAGGTGCTGGCTGCCTGCCACCGTCACCAGATTCCGCTGACCCCGCGCGGCGCTGGAACGGGTAACTACGGGCAGGCGATGCCTCTGTCGGGCGGCGTGGTCCTCGACCTGAAGCGGCTGACCGGCGTCCAGACCCTGGGCGGCGCTCGGGTTGTGGCTGGTTCTGGCGCGGTGATCGGCGACCTGGATAGGCAGTTGAAGGCCTCGCAGCAGCGCGCGCTTCGGTTTGCCCCGTCGACCGCCCAGGTGGCGACGATCGGCGGCTTCGTTGCCGGGGGCTCGGGAGGAGTCGGTTCGGTGCGCTGGGGCGGGCTGCGGGCCCGGGGCAATGTGTTGCGCGTGCGCCTGGTTACCTGCGAGGCGCAGCCGCGCGTGATCGATCTGGTGGGGGATGACGTGCTCAAGGCCGTCCACGCCTATGGCACGACCGGCGTGGTCACTGAGATCGAGCTGCCGACGGTCGAGTCGCACGACTGGGTCGAGGTCTTGGTCGCGAGCGAGCAGTGGGACGACGCGGCCCGCCTGGCGCAAGACCTGGCCGAATCCGACGGTGTGTTGCTCAACGAGCTGGCCGCCTTGGCCGCCCCCCTGCCGCACGACATCCTCGGCCCTCACAGCGCTTCCTTCCGGCGTGAGCAATCGGCGCTCTTACTCATGGTCGCTCCGTTTGCGATGGACGCAGTGACCACCATGGTCCGCCAGGCCCGGTGCGCGATCGTCTTTCGCTCTGACCGCAATACCGTGGCGTCCGAAGATCAAGTGCCGTCGGTCACTGAGCTCGGGTGGAACCACACCACCCTGCGGGCGCTGCAGGTCGACCGCCAAATCACTTACCTGCAGACCCGCTACCCTGACCTGGAGTCGGCGCGGCGAATCCGCGCACGCCTGGGTGACGAGCTGCCGATGCATATTGAGTGGATGCGCTCGAGCGGAACGCCCTCGCTAGGCGGTCTGCCTCTGGTGCGCTACACCACCGAGGAGCGCTTGAACGAGATCATGCGGATCCACGAGGAAGAAGGCTGCGGCGTGTTCAACCCGCATGTCTACACCCTCGAGGAGGGCGGCTGGCGTCGCCCCGATCCGACCCTGCTCGCCTTCAAGCGTCAGGTCGACCCGTTGGGGTTGCTCAACCCAGGCAAGATGGTGGCCTGGGACCGCCCGGACTTCGATTTCGGCGCGGGCAAGGACTACGTGTTCCCCGGCCTGCGCGAATCGGACACCGCCGATCTGGCGGACGACTGAGGCAAGCGCCGAGCCTGAGGCGATCCACACGTTGCACCGATAGATCCCGCGCCACCATCTCTTGACCGCACGGGGCAGGACAGGTGGCACGGGTCGTAGCGGAGCCGGGTGACCATCTACAGGTATGGCATTCACTGGCCCCGAGAGATGCAAAAAATCGTGCGTCATCTGCCTCCAGCAAGCGGTAGTCCGCCTGGCCTGAAGTGCGGCACTTAGAATCAGCGTCGGTCGGGGCGTTAGCTCAGTTGGTTAGAGCAGGGGACTCATAATCCCTTGGTCGCTGGTTCGAGCCCAGCACGCCCTACCAATCACTCCGGGACAGACTTTTCTCTGTCCCTCTTCCATCTGACGTCTTCCCCCTGTATTTGCGCGGGTTCCGGAATTTTTCTTAACCCATCCAACCACCGACGGTCCTTGACTTTGCGGTTATTCGGGCCGTCTTTTCTCTCGGTTCTCTGTTTTCCCTTGGACGCTTCCGAGAGCAGGGCCTAGGATTTATGCGGCTTAGCGCGGGGTGGTTGGATGTAAATATTGGGTGCCAATCTAGACCTGAATTCGGCACTTGGCAGGGATGACGCTCGTTCTGCGGGGTTAGACAGACGTGGCTCAGGCTGCTCCGGGCGGCTGCTCGGACTGGTGGGGCGCCGCCAGGCTGGCGAGGCCATTACCGGCCTTTAGGCGGCCTTGTGTGGCCCTGGGACTAGCGGGTCAGGCCCTTGGGGCTGCGGTGGCCTGTAGCGCTTCAGCGGGCCAGGGTTGCAGGAAGTTCCCGCTATCTCCCGGGCCTGCCTGCAGCCAATCGTCATACCGCTCGGGCGGCAGGATGATGATCATTCGCTTTTCGTCGGTGGGCTTGTGGAGCTGATTCATCAGCGGGTGTGCATCCGCGTTGATGGTGAGCATCGTGAAGCTGTGCAGCACCTCGCCCTTGTCATCGCGCCACGCGGACCATAGGCCTGCAACCCCCATAGGCTCGCCGCTAGTCAATGTGACGCGGGTAGGCACCGCTTTCCCGGAGCGCCAATCCGGTTCGAAGAAGGCGTCGATAGGAACGATGCAGTGCTGGGCACGGCCCCAGGCGTCACGAAAACTTGGCTTTTCGGCCACGGTCTCGCTGCGGGCGTTGTAGGTGTGCCTGGCGATCTTGGTGTCATTTGACCAGGAGGGGATGAGGCCAAAGCTGCCCAGGAGCCCCTCTCGGGCAGGTACGGCATCGTCTCCGACATCGGCATGTGGGTGCCGGCGGATGAAGGTGCTCAGGTAGCCCGGCCAGACATCGTGGCGAGCCAGTTCGTTGGGCAGATCAACTCCAAAGCGCTGCTGGAGCTTTAGCCTGTCGTGAGTGGATTCGTAATGCGCGCACACAGAGGCGAGTTTAGATCCCGCTCATTGCTGGGCAGGGGTGGCTATGGCTCCGACCGGTTAAGGCTGGTTGCGGACGGATGGGGTTCGCCATTCGTGTGGCCGCGATCGTCATAGCCAGCGTTTCGGGGGCCGCGTGCCCCAAAGGCCGCTCCACCTCCAAGACCAGTCGATCGACCAAGATTGCCGAGATGCATCGGCAGGAATGACCGCTCGCACAGAATCTGACCTGGCGCTCTCGAATCAAAGCGGACCTATAGCGGTTGGTGGTCGGAAGCAGACGTCGCCGTCGGCGTACCTGCGCAGAAGGCACAATGCAACTGAAGAGTTTGTTGCTACAGCGGCCGGAGTTCAGTTCATGAGTGCTAGGCAAAGCACTCGCACGCCTGGAGGAGACAAGAATGTCGCTGGTCAGGGAGATTGCCCAATGGGCAGATTCGTATGCTGAGTGGATGTCGGACGCTGTCCGCCGCTTGCTAGCGCAGGGGAGCCTGACGGAAGCAGACCGGGCTGAAATCGCGTTGCTCATTAAAACCAGTGTTGGCTTGCCCAATGATCAGCAGCTAAGGGCCGTGCGCGTCGCTCTCGATGCCCTACCTGTCGGTGCAGGCCCCGGTCAGGACGTGAGCATCACGGCTGTGCGAAATCCTAGAAACCTGAATGCCATCGGGTTCGAAGACGGCATCAGTTTCTCCCCCTCTGGGCTCACGGTCGTCTACGGGTACAACGGCTCCGGCAAGTCAGGGTACGCCCGGGCACTGAAGAAAGCGTGCCGCGCCAGAGACACTGAAGCCATTCTCCCAAATGTTTTCGCCCCGCCCACTCCGCTTCGCCCTGCGCAAGCAAAGTTCGAGTGGGTTGCGAACGCCGTACCGGGCTCCGCTGACTGGCAGGACGGATCGCCGCCGCCGCAAGAGTTGTCGAGTGTTGCCGTTTTCGACTCGCACTGCGCTCGAGTCTTCGTGGACAACCAAGCCGAGATTTCCTACATCCCTTACGGCATGGACCTGCTCCGGGAGCTATCGACCTGCATGGCTAAGGTTCATGAACTGCTGGACCGGGAGCGCGCGTCCGCGCACTTTGACAAAAGCCTGTTGAATCACAACCAAAATTGAGCCAATTTTCGAGGTTTACACACTGAAAATTGAGCCACGTTGAGGGCTACCCTGCTGATTTTTTGGGCAGGGTGGTCTGGAGTGATCAACGTGAGTACATTGAGCAAATTGCGCCGTCTTGTCTTGAGGGACGGCATATCCATTCGCGAGGCCAGCAACCGGCTGGGGATTTCTCGCAATACGGCCAAGAAGTGGCTGGATCAGCCCGAGATGGTGGAGCCCCGGTATCCGAAGCGGGCATCAGGTCCGGGGATTTTGGAGCCATTTGAGGAGGTGCTGGCGCAGTGGCTGAAGTCCGACAGTCATCGCAACAAACGCGAGCGCCGGGGCACCAAGGCATTGTTTGAAGGGCTGCGGGCGCTGGGCTATCCGGGCAGCCGAGGGCCGGTGTACACCTTTGCCCTGCGCTGGCGCAAAGAGCAGGACTTGGCGGCCAAGGGGCAGGGTTTTGTGCCGATGCACTTTGACATGGGCG
>CAYYYC010000137.1:5511-5770 GCA_964475695.1 uncultured Rubrivivax sp. | reverse complement strand
GGCCGATCTGGTCATCAGCGCCACCGGGGTCAAGCCCAATGTGGATTTCCTGCAGGGCAGCGGCCTGGCGGTCGATGGCGGCGTTCTCACCGACGCCCGCATGGCCTCGAGTGTGGCCCGTGTCTTTGCGGCCGGAGACTGTGCGCAGGCGCTGGACCTGCCCTCAGGGGCCCATGTGGTCAGCGCGATTCAGCCCACGGCGGCCGATCAGGCTCGCATCGCTGCCCTGAACATGCTGGACCAGGACGCAGTCCTCCAG
>CAYYYC010000137.1:294-5501 GCA_964475695.1 uncultured Rubrivivax sp. | reverse complement strand
TGTTCCCGGGGGAGACCATGTGGAGCTCACCGATCGGGCCGCGCAGAGACACCTGAGCCTTCAGTTCAGTGGCGATCGTCTGGTGGGCTGCAACAGCATCGGCTGGACCGAGCATGTGGGAGTGATGCGCGGGCTGGTGGACGGGCAGGTCAGCCTGGGCCCCTGGAAGTCCGCTCTGCTCAAGGATCCAACCCGATTGATGGAAGCCTATCTGGACCGTGCCCAAGGCGCCTCGACCCACGCCCTGCCCAGGGCCTAGGAGCCCGCTCCAGGGACTGACCATCGACGCTCATGAGGATCACCTTCAAACTGTACGCATCCCTGGCGCAGCACCTGCCGCCTGAGGCCGGTGGCGGCAACGAAGTGCTCATCGATGTGCCCACGGACGCGACCATTGCCGACATCATCGCGCCGTATCAGTTGCCGATGAAACTGGTGCATCTGGTTCTCATCAACGGGGTGTATGTGGAGCCCAAGGATCGGCCCTCCCGCACATTGAACGAGGGCGATGTGTTGGCCATCTGGCCCCCGATCGCCGGCGGCTGATTGCGTGACACCGGTGTCGGGCAAGCACCCCGCGCAGTTTGAGCGCGAGATGGGATGCCTGGCCGAGGAATTCCGTGGCTGGCTGCCCGGCGCCAGTCGATTCGCCCCCATCCGGTGGATGCAGTCCGATGCGGCTGAAGTTGGGCTGCCTGACGCAGGCAGTCTGCGCCTGTCGTGGTCGACCCTGCCGAACCGTCGGCTGGGGCTGGTCAGCCTGCCTCGACTTCTCGTGACCTTCGACTTCGGGTCCGCTTCCAGCCAGCAGCGGGATGACTACATGCGCTACTTCGACCTCTACACCCAGCGCGGAGGCGGGTAGCGGACACCTTCAACGGCGGCCTGCCTTCGCTTCAGTCCAGGCCGCAGGCCAGCACCTGCTGCAGCGTTGTCAGGCCCTCTGCAACCTTGGCCATCCCATCCCGCTCCAGGGTCACCATGCCCTGGGCAACCGCGCAGGCCTGGATCTGCGAGGCGGGTGCGCGCTTCTGCACCAGGGCGCGCAACTCACCGGTGACCACCAGCAACTCATGCAGTCCCACGCGTCCGCGAGTCCCGCGCTGGCCACATTCCGCACACCCAATCGCTTCCCAGACCCTGAGTGGTGGTGCGGAACTTTTCGTGCGCTCGGATGGGCGCGATGGCATGGTCCGCGGATTGGCCTGCCGTGCCGTGACTTCGCGGACTTGCCTGCAGTGCGGACAAAGACGGCGAACCAGGCGCTGGCCCAGCACAGCCAGCAGGGAGTCGCTGAAGCGAAAGGGATCGATGCCGATGTCGATGAGCCGCGTGATGGTTTGCGCCGCGGAGTTGGCGTGGATCGTCGACAGAACGAGGTGGCCCGTCAGCGCCGCCTCGACCGCAGTCTGCGCCGTCTCGCGGTCTCGGATCTCGCCGACCATGATCACATCGGGGTCGGCTCGCAGGATGCTGCGCAGCGCCCGCTCGAATGTCCATTCGATGCGCGGATTGATCTGCACCTGACGCAGACCCGGGTGCACGATCTCCACCGGGTCTTCCGCGGTCCAGATCTTTCGGTGCGGCGTATTGAGCAGCGCCAGGGCGGCGTGCAGCGTGGTCGTCTTGCCGCTGCCCGTGGGTCCCGCGCACAGGATGAGCCCCTGGGACTTCCCGATGGCCTGCCTGAAGCGGGCCAGAGCCAGCGGATCCATGGCCAGGTCTTCCAGCGCCACAGGCGCAGCCGACGCCAGAAGCCGAATCACCACGTCCTCCAGGCCGTCTTGTGTGGGAATGGTGGCCACCCGAAGGTCCAGTTGCTGCGGAACAAGGGGTCGCTCCAGCCGAATGCGGCCATCCTGGGGTCGACGGCGCTCGGCGACATCCAGGCAGGCCATGACCTTGATGCGGGCCACCACAGGAGGCCCCAGGGCCGCAGGCCACTGAATCCAGGGTTCGAGCTGGCCATCGCATCGCAGTCTCACCACCACCCGATGGCAGTCTGCGCGCAGTTCGATGTGGATGTCCGACGCCTGTCGACTCAAGGCATCGAGGATCATCCGGTGAACCAGGCCAACCACCCCATGGGCACCGTCCACCTCGCCGTGCAGAGCCTGCTCCAGGCCCGCCACACCTGCAGGCACAGGAACCATCGCCGAGTGGGCAGGAGCATCCATGCGCTCACATCATCGGGCAGCGACCGCCGGTTTCGGGTGTTGCCCCGCCGGTTTCCCTCAACAGGGCGGAGTGCTCAGGGCCCTCGCCCCTTGAGCCCGCGGGTCAGTGGCTGGGGCCGGGCAGTGCCTGACTCAGCGCATGCCAGGCGCGTTCGATGTCCGGTGAAAGCGGCGGCGGCACCGACCCGGGCTCGCACCAGACAAGCCCGGCGCCCAGCCCCCGTGCCGCCATGTCTTCCAGGGTCCCGGCCAAGCCGGCGGCGCCCGGCTGGCCCAGGGTCAGCAAGACGCCTCTGAGGTCATGGGCAAGGCGGTGCAGATCCGCGAGATCCCTGGCCGCCACCGCGCGATTCCCGCGCGCCTTGTCCCGCTCGAATTGCTGAAGACAAGCGGCTCGAAACGCATCGAGGACAGCTTCATCGGCGGCAAAGCCACCGGCCTCGGCGCCCGGACGAGCGTGCGGCGGGGCGGCCGAGTCGCCGGTCGAGTCTTGACTCGGGCCCTCGGCGAACAGGCCAAGAATGCCCTCCACGCAGGATCTGAACGCGGCCATCGAAAACGGCTTGTGCAGCACCCGCCATGCGCCGAGGCTCTGCATCTCACGACGGATCTCGCCATCCACATGCCCACTCATGGCCACCAGGCGCGCCGAGCCGCGCAGGCTGGCGTCACCATGCACTCGGCGCAGGAGATCCCGCCCGCTGAGCCCGGGCAGAATCAGGTCGACAATCACCACATCGGCTTGGCGAGCCAACAGCGCCTCGAGCGCCGCTTCGGCGCTGTGGCAGAGCTCGGGCTCGACCGGCAACCCCTCCAGCGCCATGCAGTAGAACTCCCCAAGGGCGAGGTCATCTTCGACGATGAGGACGCGATGCCTTGACACGGCCTGGGGCTCTCAGGACAGCGCCGGGGCGTCTGAGGCAGCGGTGGCCTGCGCCGAAGGCCCGGGGCCCAGCACCTTGCGCAGCAGGGCAGGAAGCTCTTGGACAACCCTGGGCTTGTGGATGACGGGCAATCCCTCAAGCGCCTGCCGGAAGGGCTGTCTCTGAGCCTGGTCCAAGGCGGTGAGAACCACCAGGCGGGAGTCCTTGAACCGGGCTTCCGAGCGCAGCGTGTTGATCAGCGTGTGGCCATCAATGCCCGGCAGGATGATGTCGATGATCAGCACATCCGGCTGCAGTTCGCCGACCATGGCCAGCCCCGTGATGCCGTTGTCGGCCACCGACAGGCTCACACCGGGAAAGTGTTGTCCGATCAGCAGCGAGGCCAGATTCTGGAAGTGGCGTGAATCCTCGATGAGCAGAATCCTGGGCGTGGGTGCCGCGCCCAAGCCTGCACAGGCACGCCCCAAACGCTGCACATCCAGCCATCGGGAGACGGAGTCGGCTGCAATTCGCCGGTGTCCGCCCGCAGTCTTCCAGCCCTGAAGGTCGCCGCGATCGACCATCAACTGCACCGACCGCACGGCCAAACCGAGCAGACGGGCCACTTGCGCGGTCGTGTAGTGGGCGACGGGCTCCTGCGGGTCGGGTGACATGCACCTCATTCTAGGCACTCGCCTACTCACGCCTCGAGAACTGGATCACGATCACCGCAGGCACGCGACCATCGGTGTCGCGCGGCAGCACCTCGGCCTTCTCCACGGCGCGGGTGACTGCGGCATCCCATTCCGGCGAATCACTCTTGCGCAGGAGCCGCTGGCCGAGGATGGCGCCCGTGGGAGACAGGCGCACCTCGACCTCGGCCACCGGATTGCCCCCCAGTGTCTCGGGATACACGATCAAGGGCTTGATGCGAGCCTTGATGCGGCCCGCGTACCCGGCGGATGGTGCGCCGGCCTGCGAGGCGCTGGCGGTCGACTGGCTGCTCCCGGAACCCGCGGCCATTCCCTTGATCCTCGCCAGGTTCTCCTGCCTGAGCCGTTCGGCCCGCTGCTCCGCGGCCCGGTCGGCCTTCTCGGCGGCTTGCCGCTCGCGTTCCTTCTCCCGCTCCCGCTGGCGGTCCTTCTGCCTCTGCTGCTCCTCTTGGCGCAATCGCTCTTCCCTGAGGCGAGCCTTTTCCCGGTCCGCCTCCTGTCGCTGCCTCCGGTCCGGCTCCTGCCGGGCCTTCTTCAGGGCAATGTCGGATTCTGGGTCGGCCGTGGGTTGCTCCTGCGCCGGCGCCTGGGGTGGTGGCTCGGGGGGGGCGTTGGCTTCAGGCGCCGCACCCTCGGGAGCGGTCTCCTGGGGGACGGCGGCCCACAGCTCGGCGGTGATGGCCGTGGGAGGGCTGGCTCGCCAATTCAGGCCCAGGGCCAGCGCCGCGATCAGGCCGCCATGAGCCAGCAGCGCAAGCACGGCCGCGCTGCGCTTGTCGTCCACGGGGCGAGGGCGCAGCGGATCGTCAAGCTCGACGCCGGCCATGGGTTCAGGAGCCTTGCTGAACCGACAGCCCCAGTCGTGCCACGCCGGCCCGTTGCAGCGCGTCCATGGCCTTGACCACGTCTTCGTACTTCACCTGGCGGTCGGCAGAGATCACCACGGGAACCTGCGCCTGGCCGGCCTGAATCCGCAGCACTTGGGCGCTGAGGTCTCCAAGGGTGGCCGCACGCAGCGGTTCATCCCCCTGGCCGCGCACCTTGAAACTGCCGTCCTTTTCGATGACCACCTCCACCACCTTCGGCGGCCGCTGCTGCGATTGGCCCACCCGAGGCAGGTCAACCATGCCGGTGGTGATCAGCGGCGCGCTGACCATGAAGATGATGAGCAGCACCAGCATCACGTCGATGAAGGGCACCATATTGATCTCGTTGATGGTGCGCCGGCCCCGGCCACGGCCTTGTACGCTGGGCATGGCTTCAGTGACCGGACGCCGATTGGGCGCCCAGATTACGTTGCAGGATGTTGGAGAACTCTTCAATAAAGGTCTCCAGCCGGTTGGCCACCCGGTCGATGTCGTGGGCGAAGCGGTTGTAGCCGATGACCGCCGGAATCGCTGCAAAAAGGCCGATGGCAGTGGCCACCAGCGCCTCAGCAATGCCCGGGGCCACGG
>CAYYYC010000137.1:0-284 GCA_964475695.1 uncultured Rubrivivax sp. | reverse complement strand
ATCAGCGGCGCGCTGACCATGAAGATGATGAGCAGCACCAGCATCACATCGATGAACGGCACCATGTTGATCTCGGCCATGCTGCGGCGGCGGCCGCCGCGGGCAGAGCGTCCTTGAACCCAAGCCATCAGAACACCCCGCTGCCCAGGCTGTTGACCGGCTGGGCAACGCTGCGCTGAAGGATGTTGGAGAACTCCTCGATGAACGTCTCCATCTGGATGGCCACTCGGTCGATGTCGCGGGAAAACCGGTTGTAGGCGATGCCCGCCGGGATGGCGGCAAAC
>CAYYYC010000136.1:0-5779 GCA_964475695.1 uncultured Rubrivivax sp. | reverse complement strand
GGGCCGTGATAGGCGGCGGACTCCGCCTGCAGAAGTTGCTGGCGTCCCACGAGCCCCTTGGCGGCCTGCTCGCGGACATTGGCCTTGTCGCGGTTGCTCAGCCCGGAGCTCATCGGGCCGGCAGGCACGAAGACGGCCGGGAGATGACCGAAGTGCAAGGCGCCGATCAGGAGCCCCGGCACGATCTTGTCGCACACACCGAGCAGCAACACTCCGTCAAAGACATCGTGGCTCAGGGCCACAGCCGTGGCTCGAGCAATCGTGTCCCGGGAAAACAGGCTGAGCTCCATGCCGGGCTCTCCCTGAGTGACGCCATCGCACATGGCCGGCACGCCTGCGGCCACCTGCAGCGTGGCCCCATGGGCCCTGGCGGCTTGGCGAAGGGCCTCGGGGTAGGACTCATAGGGCTGATGGGCTGACAGCATGTCGTTGTAGGCCGTGACCACTGCCAGGTGGGGCGCCTTCTCGGCCACGACACGCCAACGGTCCGGTTTGGGCATGGCGGCGAAGGCATGCGCCACATTGGCGCAGCCCAGACGGTCCGGCCCAGGCTTGCGAGCGGCCATCCGCTCACACAAGCCCAGGTAGGCGAGACGGCCGGCGGCGCTGCGCTCAACGATCCGCCGAGTGACGGATGCAACCGTGGGATGAATTGGCCCCGGGATGGGCTTGGCGGTCATGGTCAACGAGGGAGATTGGGTGGCGGCGACTTGCGGAATGTACCCAAGATCCCAATTATTATGTAACTAAGTTACATTGTCGCGCGAAACCTCGCCAAGCGCCAAACCTGCCGCCACGCCCCGCTCTGCCCTCAGGAAGTCCTCCTCGGTGTCGAAGTCCTGAAGCACTCCCGCATCGTCGACATCGACTCCATGCGCCGGGTAACTGGCCACCACCCGCCGGGCACCCTCATCACCGCTCAGGCCCACGAGTTCCGAAACCAGTTCGCCCGAAAAACCGACCGGGTGCCCCCGGCGCCCCTGGTAGCGAGGATAGGTGACGGGATGAGCGCCGAGCCCACGGGAAATCAGATCGATCGTTGCCGGCCTGATCAGCGGCATGTCGGCCGGCCAGACGAGCCAGCCCGGCGCGTCCAGAGCCGCCCGCACGCCGGCTGCGATCGAATAGCCCAAGCCCAACCGCGGATCGGTGCCGACCTCGGGCACCAGGACAACATCGCGCCGGGCCACCTTGGGCAACACCAGATGCAGCAGGGGCTCGGTGGTCACCACCCGCAGGGGAAATCCGCTGCCCAGCGCGCCGTCGAGGGTCAACGAAAAGAGGCTGGCTCCGCGCAGAGGCCGGGCCAGCTTGTGGCCCCCGCCCCGGTAGCGGCTGCCTCTGCCGGCGCCAAGGACAATGAGGGTGGGTTGGGTTTGTCTCATCTCGATTCCAGGGTCCGCGACCTTGTGGGCCGCCGACCGCACCGAGGATGGTGTGAAGCCCGTCATCGTGCATCGGGAGGTCTACCTAATGAGGAACCCCAAAGGTGACCACGATCACGTATCCTTTCCGCCCATGAACCTCGAAGACCTGCGCAAGTCCTACGAGAGGGCCGAACTCGATGAGTCCGCGTCGCACCTGGACCCGCGCCGGCAGTTCGAGCAATGGCTGGCCCAAGCCATCGATGCCCAATTGCCCGAGCCCAACGCCATGACACTGGCCACGGTCGGGCCGGATGGGCGTCCGTCGACCCGCGTCGTGCTCATCAAGGGGTGCGACGAGCGCGGTCTGGTGTGGTACACGAATTACGAAAGCCGCAAGGGCAGGGAGCTCGCGGCCCATCCCTGGGCCGCCCTGCAGTTCCACTGGGTCGAGCTCGAGCGGGTGGTCAGGGTCGAGGGTCGCGTCGAAAAGGTCAGCGCCGAAGAGTCAGACCACTATTACGGCAGCCGGCCGCTGGATTCCCGCATCGGCGCCTGGGCTTCGCCGCAAAGTCAGGTGATCGCCAACCGCCAGGTCCTGGTGGCGCAGGCGGCGGCCTGCGCCACCCGCTTCGCCCTGAATCCCCCAAGGCCACCGCATTGGGGCGGATACCGCCTGTTGCCGGACTGCTGGGAGTTCTGGCAGGGCCGCCGCAGTCGCCTGCACGACAGGTTGCGCTACCGCCTGGACGGGGGCCGATGGATTCGGGAACGGCTGGCTCCCTGAGGCACACCAGCCCACCCGCTGTGGGCCCGGGCCTCGCCCGTCATCGCCTGAGCCGCTGGGAAAACACCCGCCGGAACTTCTCCAGCTTTGGCGCAATGACCGACGCGCAGTACCCCTGTTGGGGATTGCGCGAGAAGTAGCGCTGGTGATACTCCTCGGCACGACTGTAGCCGCGCAGCGGCGCAAGCTCAGTGACCACCGGAACGCCCAGCGCCTGCTCGGCCTCCCGCAGAACCTCCCTGGCCACCGTCTGCTGTGACGGCTCATGAAAATAGATGCCCGAACGGTACTGGGTGCCGACATCATGGCCCTGCCGGTTGGGCGTGGTGGGGTCATGGGTGGCCATGAAGATCGCCAGGATGTCCCTCAGGGGAATCTGCCGCGGGTCGAAGCTGACCTGGACGGCTTCGGCATGGCCGGTCTGCCCGGAACACACCTGCTCGTAGCTTGGGTCGGGAAAATCGCCGTTGCAGTAGCCTGACTCGACGGTCAGGACGCCCTGCACCTGCTCGAAGACAGCCTCAGTGCACCAGAAGCAGCCGCCCGCAAGAGTGATCATTTCGCTCATCGGCCGCCCCTTGCGTCAAGTCCCAATTCGACCCACAGCGCATCCATGCGGGCCGAAACCTGCGGTGACATGGCGATCGTTCGCCCCCACTCGCGGGTGGTCTCTCCGGGCCATTTGTGGGTCGCATCAAGGCCCATCTTGCCGCCCAGCCCGCTGACCGGCGAGGCGAAGTCCAGGTAATCGATCGGCGTCTGGTCGACCAGCGTCGTGTCCCGCACCGGATCCATCCGCGTGGTCAGCGCCCAAACCACATCCTTCCACTGGCGAATGTCCACATCATCGTCAACCACGATGATGAACTTCGTGTACATGAACTGCCGCAGGAAGCTCCACAAGCCGAACATCAGGCGCTTGGCATGGCCCGGGTAGGCCTTGCGGATGCTGATGATGGCCAGGCGATAGCTGCAGCCCTCGGGCGGCAGATAGAAGTCAAGGATCTCGGGAAACTGCTTCTGCAGAATGGGCACGAAGACCTCGTTGAGCGCCTCCCCCAGCACTGCAGGCTCATCAGGCGGCTTACCGGTGTAGGTGGAGTGATAGATCGGATCGCGGCGATGCGTGATTCGCTCGACGCGAAAGACCGGGAACCAGTCCTGTTCGTTGTAGTAGCCAGTGTGGTCGCCATAGGGCCCCTCCAGTGCATGCAGATAGCCACCGATGCTCTTGAGCGCAACCCCATGCTCGCTGGTTCCGCAGAAGTCTGGCGACGCCGTGGGGATGCAGCCCTCCAGCACGAATTCGGCCGAAGCCGGGGCCTGCAGCTTCAGGGGCCCCTCACCCACGGCCGTCTCGGCCAGCATCGTGCGACTGCCGCGCAGAAGTCCGGCGAACTGGTATTCGCCGAGCGAGTCGGGCACGGGCGTGACGGCGCCGAGGATCGTCGCCGGATCCGCACCGAGCGCCACCGCCATCGGGAAGGGCTTGCCCGGGTTGGCACGGGCAAAGTCCCGGAAGTCCAAGGCTCCACCGCGATGGGCCAGCCAACGCATGATCACCTCTCGCCGGCCAATGACCTGCTGTCGGTAGATGCCCAGGTTTTGCCTCTGGCGGGGCGACGCGACCGACTGTGGCCCGCGCGTGATCACCAGGCCCCAGGTGATCAGGGGCGCCACATCGCCAGGCCAGCAGGTTTGGATCGGCAGCATGCCCAAGTCGACATCCGGCCCGTCCAGGACCACCTCCTGGCACGCCGGCTGGCGCGCCAGCGCGGGCTTCATGTCCCAAACGGCCTTGGCCATCTGGATGAGCCTGCCCAAATCCCTGAGCGCTCGAGGAGGGTCAGGCTCCTTGAGCGCGGCCAGAAGCTGCCCGACCTCGCGCAACTGCGCGGGGTCGGTGGCGCCCATGCCCAGGGCCACCCGGCGGGTGGTTCCAAACAGGTTGGTCAGCGCCGGCACGGCCCAGGACCGCCCGCCGCCCTGCGGCGACTCGAAGAGCAGTGCCGGGCCGCCGCTTCGCAGGCTTCGATCGCTGAGGGCCGTCATTTCAAGGTTCGGGTCGACCGGCGCTCCGACGCGGCGAAGCTCGCCCATGTCCTGAAGTTGTGCGATGAAGTCCCTGAGGTCTCGGTATTGCATGGGCATAGGTTACCCGCCCTGCGGATCCGGTCTGTTAAATTCCATGAGACCAATGTCCTGCATCCGCAGGACGCGATGCGGCAAAACGATGATCCGCGGCAATCCGATCCTTCCGTCATGAGCCTGGCCGAAGCCTGGCGCAAAGCGCTGGAATCCTCGGCGGTTTTCCTGCGTGATGTGGGCAACGGCCTGTTGGAGGCCAGCCACAACTCGCTGGCCCTGCTGGGCTTGGCCGTGGTGGCCGTCCTGGTCTTCGTTGCCGGCACCGACCAGGCCAGGCATGGCGCGCAGTCCTGGGCTCTGGGCTGGTTGCAGGAGCGCATCGAGCAGCGGGCGGGGGTCGAAGGCAACCTGCTTCCGCTCGGGGCGCGTCGGCGGGCCGCGCCCGGAGGCTCGGATGTGCTTGAGCCCAGGCAACTCTCGCGTGACCAGGCCGCCGTGGCCGATTGGCTGTCCAAGCGTCATCGCGTGGCCGCCGAACCGATGGCGCGCATCGTCCATGAAGCCTGGGCCATCGGTCCTTTGGGCGATGTCGAGCCGACATTGATCCTGGCAGTGGCTGCGGTGGAGTCCGCCTTCAATCCCTTTGCCCAGCGCTCCATGGGCGCACAGGGGCTGATGCAGGTGGTCACCCGGGAGCACGCGGAGAAGTTCGATCCTTTCGGCGGACCCCTGACCGCCTTCGACCCGGTCACCAGCCTGTGGGTGGGAGCGCAGGTGCTGAGGGACTGCTCGGCCGACGGGGCGGGGCTGGAGGAAGCCCTGCGCTGCTTCGTCGGCGCCGCCGGCTCGAGCGCCCGCGACTCTGGCTACATCGGTCGCGTGCTGGCCGAGCATCGGTCTATGCGACAGGTCGCGCAGGCGGCCTTGGGAGCCGCTCCCCGCTGACAGCCCCAGACAGGGCCCTGGCGTCCCCGGCAAGACGCCCCAGGGGACTAAAATCGGGGTTCCGCGTGACTGGCGATAGGTGGGCGGCATCCGCGCCCACCGAGGTGAAACCACCGTGAAGCGCGGGCGCCGGCCGTCAAGCCGGCGCGTCAGCCGTGCGCCTGGGCAACGCATGAGCCGCTCCGGCGGCCCGTGCGGCACCCTAACCCAGACGAAACCCATCATGTTTGACCGCAAGACTTCCACCCTGGCGATGGTTGACCCGCAGCTTTGGGCCGCCGTCCAGGCTGAGGAGCAGCGCCAGGAAGACCATATCGAGCTCATTGCCAGCGAGAACTACACCTCGCCGGCGGTCATGCAGGCACAGGGCTCACAGTTGACCAACAAGTATGCCGAGGGCTACCCAGGCCGACGCTACTACGGTGGCTGCGAGAACGTCGACGTGGTGGAGACACTGGCCATCGAGCGGCTCAAGGGTCTGTTTGGCGCACGGTTTGCCAATGTGCAACCCAACAGCGGGTCTCAAGCCAACCAGGCCGTCTTCTTCGGCCTGCTCGAGCCCGGCGACACGATCATGGGCATGAGCCTGGCCGAA
>CAYYYC010000135.1:0-5830 GCA_964475695.1 uncultured Rubrivivax sp. | reverse complement strand
TGATGATGTTTGCCCAGGCCAACAGCGAGCACTGCCGGCACAAGATCTTCAATGCCGACTTCACCATCGACGGACAACCCCAGGCGCAGTCCATGTTCGCGATGATCCGCCACACCGAGCAGGAGAGCCCGCGGCACACCATCGTGGCCTACCACGACAACGCCGCCGTGATGGAGGGCCAGGAGATCGAGCGGTGGCACGCGGATCCCGCCGCTCACGGAATGCGCCCCTACCAGTCGCGTCGTGAAATGGCTCATGTGCTCATGAAGGTGGAGACCCACAACCACCCCACGGCGATTTCGCCTTTTGCCGGCGCCGCCACTGGGGCCGGGGGTGAAATCCGGGACGAGGGCGCCACAGGGCGCGGCGCGCGTCCCAAGGCCGGCCTGACCGGGTTTTCGGTCTCCAGCCTGCGCCTGCCCGGACTCAGCGAGCCCTGGGAGCACGACGGCGCGGGCAAGCCCGACCAAATCGCCAGCCCACTCCAGATCATGACCGAAGGGCCACTCGGGGGCGCGGCTTTCAACAACGAGTTTGGGCGACCAAACCTGGGCGGCTACTTCCGCGTCTTCGAGCAGTCCGTGGGTGGCGTTCGCCGCGGCTACCACAAGCCCATCATGATCGCCGGAGGGATGGGCTCGATCCGGGCCGATCTCACGCAAAAGGTCTCGTTTCCCGAAGGCACATTGCTCGTCCAGCTCGGCGGTCCGGGCATGCGGATTGGTCTGGGCGGCGGGGCTGCCTCGTCCATGGCCGCAGGCTCCAACGCGGCCGAGTTGGACTTCGATTCAGTGCAGCGCGGAAACCCTGAGATGCAGCGCCGAGCGCAGGAGGTGATCAACCTGTGCGCGGGCCTGGGCCAGGGCAATCCGATCCTGGCCATCCACGATGTGGGCGCCGGAGGGATCAGCAATGCCTTTCCCGAGCTTGTTGATGGTGCAGGTCGGGGAGGCTGGTTTGACCTGCGCAAGGTGCCGCTGGAGGAGTCTGGTCTCGCCCCAAGGGAGATCTGGTGCAATGAAAGTCAGGAGCGCTATGTCCTGGCGCTGGACCCCGCGCTCGAGCCGGTGTTTCGGGACTTCTGCGGCAGGGAGCGCTGCCCCTACGCGGTGGTCGGGGTGGCCACCGGGGCTCGGCAGTTGGTGCTGCAGGATGGCCCGCAAGGGCCCTGCGTGATCGACATGCCGATGGAGGTGCTGCTGGGCAAGCCTCCCCGGATGCGGCGTGATGTTGAGCGTGTCAGCCGCCAGGGCGACGCCCTGGACCTCACGGGTGCCAGCCTCGAGAGTCTTGCCATGGCCGTGCTGCGCCATCCAACCGTGGCCAGCAAGCGCTTCCTCATCACCATTGGCGATCGCACCGTGGGCGGGCTCAGCCATCGAGATCAGATGGTGGGCCCCTGGCAGGTTCCAGTGGCCGATTGTGCGGTGACTCTGGCCGACTATGGCGGCTTTGCCGGCGAGGCCATGAGCATGGGCGAGCGCGCGCCGTTGGCCTCGGTGGACGCGCCGGCCTCCGGGCGAATGGCGGTGGCCGAGGCACTGACCAACATCCTGGCCGCGCCCGTGGAACTCTCACGCATCAAGCTCAGCTGCAACTGGATGGCGGCCTGTGGTGAGCCGGGCGAGGATGCGGCGCTGTTTGACACGGTCAGCGCTGTCGGTTTGGAGCTTTGTCCAGCCTTGGGCATTGGGGTACCGGTCGGGAAGGACTCCCTTTCGATGCGCACACGATGGCAAGACCAGGCGGGGTCCCATGAGGTTCTCGCCCCGGTCAGCCTCATCGTCACGGCGTTTGCGACGCTGCCGGACGTGAGGTCGACCCTGACGCCCCAGCTCAGGGCCGACCAGGGCGACACCACGCTGGTGTTGGTGGACCTGGGTCAGGGCAAGAACCGTCTGGGCGGTTCGATCCTGGCCCAGGCGATGGCAGCTTTCGGACAGTCCGTGCCTGATCTGGACGAACCCGCACTCCTGCGCTCGCTGTTTGGCGCCGTCAACGAACTTCGCAGTTCGGGCATGCTTCTGGCCTACCACGATCGAAGCGATGGGGGCCTGTGGGCAGCGGTGTGCGAGATGGCGTTCGCCTCTCGCATGGGCCTCAGCCTGAATGTGGACATCCTGGTCACCCAGGGTGATGGCATCACCGACAGCCGAGCCGAGCACGGCGACTCGAAGAACTGGGCGTCCCAGGTCAGCGAACGCCGCAACGGGCACACGCTCGAGGCGCTGTTCAGCGAAGAGTTGGGCGTGGTGCTTCAGGTTCGCACGGCACAGCGGGATTCGGTCATGCAGTGTCTGCGCAGACATGGGCTTGCGCGCTGCAGCCATTTCATCGGCAAGCCCAATGAGCGCGGCGTCGTGGAGGTCTGGCGGGACGCCAAGCTCCTGTATTCGGCGTCTGTGCAGCAGCTGCAGTCGGCGTGGGATGAGGTCAGCTGGCGCATTTCACGCGAGCGCGACAACCCGCACTGCGCGGATGCAGAGCACGAATCGGCGGGAGATCCCAGCGACAGCGGACTCCACTGCCATCTGAGCTTCGACGCGCAGGAGGATGTGGCGGCGCCATTTCTTGGGCTCTCCCGCCCGCGGGTGGCTATCCTGCGCGAGCAGGGCGTCAACAGCCACCTGGAGATGGCCTATGCCATGACGCTGGGCGGATTCGAGGCGCACGATGTCCACATGAGCGATCTGCAGGACGGTCGCGCGCATCTGGCCGACTTTTCTGGCTTCGTGGCCTGCGGAGGATTCAGCTACGGCGACACCCTCGGGGCCGGTGAAGGCTGGGCCCGCTCCATCCGTTTCAATTCCGCGCTGCGCGACGCCTTCGAGGCATTTTTCCGACGGCCCGAAGTCTTCGCGCTCGGCGTGTGCAACGGCTGCCAGATGATGGCGGCTCTGGCAGAGCTGATCCCCGGTGCACAGCACTGGCCCCGCTTCACGCGCAACCGAAGCGAGCAGTTCGAGGCCCGTCTGAGCCAGGTTGAAATTTTGCAGAGCCCCAGTTGGTTCTTCGATGGAATGGCAGGAAGCCGAATTCCCATCGCGGTAGCCCACGGCGAAGGATTCGCCGATTTCAGTCGCTGTGGCGATGCTGCAAAGGTGCATCGGGCGATGCGATTCGTCGACTCCGACGGCCGAGCCACCGAGCGCTATCCGGCCAACCCCAACGGCAGTCCTGAAGGCTTGACGGCGGTGACGACGGCGGACGGGCGCTTCACCGTCCTGATGCCCCACCCAGAGCGGGTCTTTCGCAACATTCAGATGAGCCATTTGCCCTGTGGCGACGTGTCGGCGCCCAGCCCCTGGCTGCGAATGTTCGCCAACGCCCGGCGCCGGTTGGGCTGAGCCTGGGCCAAGCGCCTGTTCGGTTTCAGGGTTTGGTCGTCTGGGTTAAGGTTGGGTTCATGATCCTGTTGCTGTCACCTGCCAAGACACTGGACTACGAATCGCCGCTGCCTGCAGGCGTCCAACGCAAGTCGACGCGTCCGTTCTTCACCGACCAGGCCGCCGAGCTGATCTCGTGGCTTCGCCCGCTGTCTGCCAGAAAGCTTGCGGCGCTCATGGAGCTTTCACCGAATCTGGCCGAGCTCAACACTCAGCGTTACCAGGCCTGGTCAACCAGGGCCACTGCAGCCAACAGCCGGCCCGCGGTTCTGGCCTTCAATGGCGATGTGTATGACGGCCTGCAGGCCGCCAGCCTGAGCGCTCAGGACCTGGACTGGGCCCAGGAGCATGTGGTGATTCTTTCGGGGCTTTATGGGGCGCTGCGCCCACTCGACAGACTGCAGCCTTATCGATTGGAGATGGGCACTCCGCTGGGCAACCCTCGGGGCAGGGACCTCTACGCCTACTGGGGTGACGCTGTGGCCCACTATCTTGAGCAGCGTCTGGCCCAAGAAAAAGGGCGGCCCAGGGCAGAGCCGCCCCTGCTCGTCAATCTCGCTTCGCAGGAGTACTTCAAGGTCGCCGATCGCAAGGCCTTGCAGGCTCGGGTGGTGGACTGCGCATTCGAAGACCACAAGGGCGGCCAGTACAAGGTCATCAGCTTCTTTGCCAAGCGTGCCAGGGGCCTGATGGCGCGGCATGCGATCCTGAAGCGGGCGGAATCTCTGGACGCGCTGAAGTCGTTCGATGCCGATGGGTACCGCTTCGCGCCTGAGGCGTCGAGCCCGGATCGGCTGGTCTTTCGCCGCCGGTCAATTTGACCCGGCATCCATCGGACGGCTTGGAAGGCGGTTGCGCAGGTGAGCCAGGTTGTCACCGAGACCCTCAGGCGCTGGATCATCGAGCAGGCTCAGGCGGGGTGCACTCCGGAATCGGTTCTGCTGGCGATGAAGGGCGCCGGTTGGGATGAGAGCACGGCGATCCAGGCGATGGAGCAGACGCTTCGGGCAACCGTCGAGGCGCCGCGGCCCGTGCCCTCGCTGCGGCGCCTGGATGCCCAGGCTCTGGATGCCGGCGACCGCCAAGCCACCATTCTGGCCAGCCTCGCACGCCCCGCAGTGGCGGTTCTGGGTGGTCTTCTCAGCCAGGAGGAATGTCTCCAACTCATTGCTCTGGCCGAGCCTCGCATGGGACGATCCGAGACCGTGCGGCCGACCGATGGCCAGACGGAGATCAATGTCGCGCGCACCAGCGATGGCATGTTTTTCGAGCGCGGGGAAACCCCGTTGATTCGACGCATTGAGCAGCGCATTGCCCACCTGCTGCAGTGGCCGCTCGAGCACGGTGAGGGACTCCAGATCCTGCGCTACGGCCCGGGTACCGAATACAAGCCTCACCATGACTACTTTGATCCCGCAGCGCCAGGCACGGCGGCCGTGCTTGAGCGCGGGGGGCAGCGTGTGGCCACCTTGGTCATGTATCTCAACACCCCCGAAGGCGGTGGGGCCACGGTCTTTCCCGATGTGGGACTCGAAGTGGCTCCGGTCCGAGGCAACGCGGTCTTCTTCAGCTACGACCGGCCGCACCCTTCAACGCTGACGCTGCATGCCGGGGCGCCGGTGACTTCCGGGCAGAAGTGGGTGGCCACGAAGTGGTTGCGTGAAGGGGTGTTCGTCTGATGAAGCCTGACGCAAGCGCAGTGCCTCCACTGCAGGGCGTGGCCGTCCTGGACCTGACCCAATTGCTGCCCGGTCCGCTGGCAACCCGACACCTGCTGCAGTGGGGCGCGACAGTCATCAAGATTGAGCCGCACGGCGTCGGCGATGGCAGCCGACTGATGTATCTGACCGCACGGGAGCGGGCCAGCGGCGGGCCCGGCGGATTCTTTCGCGAACTCAACCACGGCAAGCAGGCCATTCGAATGGACCTGCGCTCCGCGGAAGGCCGCAGTGAACTCCTCCGGATGGCCGCCCAGGCTGATCTGCTGATCGAGGGCTTCCGCCCGGGAGTGATGTCTCGCCTCGGGCTGGGCTGGCAGGATCTGCATGCGGCCAACCCACGTTTGGTCATGGCCTCAATCACCGGCTATGGCCAAAGCGGGCCTTATGCCTCCAAAGCCGGCCACGACATCAACTACATTGCGCTTGCTGGAATTCTCGACCAGATCGGCTGTCCCGACAGTCCGGATCCAGCCGTGCCCAATTTCCAGATTGCCGACCTGTTGGGCGGAACACTGGCAGCGGTCTCCGGGATCCTGGCCGCGCTGGTTGGCGCCCAGCGCAGTGGCCTGGGTCGGTTTGTGGATGTCTCCATGACCCATGAAGTCTGGCGCCACGCCGTGATCGCGAGGGCCGAGGCTCAGAGCCTGGGCGTTGTTCCTGCCCGCGGTGCCGGGCTGCTGAGTGGCGGCGGGGACTGGGTTCGGTAACGTCGCTTGTTCGTAG
>CAYYYC010000134.1:0-5869 GCA_964475695.1 uncultured Rubrivivax sp. | reverse complement strand
CCGCCCACATCGTGCCGCCCACCGGCGCCAAGGGACTGAATCTGGCGGCCAGCGACATCCATTACCTCAGCTCGGCGCTCATCGAGCACTTCAGGGAACGCAGCCGAGCGGGCATCGACCACTATTCGCAGCGCTGTCTGGCCCGGGTCTGGAAGGCGTCGCGCTTTTCCTGGTGGTTCACCTCGCTGATGCACCGCTTCCCCCAGACCGAGCTCAGCGGCGGGCCCATCGGGTACAAGCTGCAGCAGGCCGAGCTCGAGTACCTGGTGCAGTCCGAAGCCGCCATGACCACCGTGGCCGAAAACTATGTGGGCCTGCCCTTCTGAGGCTTTCGTCGAACGATCCGGAGACCGCCATGACCACCCACCCCGCAGAACCGCCCGCTTGGGGCCCATTCGCGCAGCGCCGCAGCGAAGTGCACCCGGCGGCGCTGACGCCCGGCTACAAGACCAGCGTTCTGCGCTCGCCGCGCAATGCCCTGATCTCCATCCCCCAGACCCGGACCGAGCGCACCGGGCCCCTGTTTGAGGCACACGAAATCGGCCCGCGGGACAACGACCTGATTCTCAACTTCGCCAAGGATGGCTTGCCTGTCGGTGAGCGGATCGTGGTGCACGGTTATGTCCGCGATGAATTCGGCCAGCCCGTGCGCAATGCCCTGGTGGAAGTCTGGCAGGCCAATGCCAGCGGGCGGTATCGGCACAAGAAGGACCAATACATCGGCGCGCTGGACCCGAACTTCGGCGGCTGTGGCCGCATGCTCACCGATGAGCACGGCCACTACCGCTTGCGGACCATCAAGCCGGGGCCCTACCCCTGGCGCAATCGGATCAACGACTGGCGCCCATCGCACATCCATTACTCACTGCATGGGGACGGCTGGGCGCAGCGCCTGATCACTCAGAAGTACTGCTAGGGCGACACCGTCATCCCCGGATGCCCCATCCTGCAGGGCATCCAGGACGAGGAACAGGTGCGGGGCCTGATCGCACTGGAGGATAGGGGCAACTTCGTGGAGCTCGATGCCCGGTGCTATCGCTTCGACATCGTGCTGCGCGGGCGGCGCCAGACCTGGTTCGAAGGCCGTTGACCCGAGGAGCCACTCATGAGCAGCCAACCCACTCGCCGGATCACACGGCTCAAGGAAACCGCCTCTCAAACCGGCGGACCATTTGTGCACATCGGCCTGGCACCCCAGCAGGCCGGCTTCGAAATCTTCGAGACCTCCTTCGGCGCCACCCTGACGCCCCCAGGGAGCCCAGGCCATGTGGCCATCGAAGGCATCGTGTACGACGGCTCGGGCACGCCGGTGCGCGATCTGCTGGTTGAAATCTGGCAGGCCGATGCCCAGGGCCGCTACGCCCACCCGGCCGACCCCAAGCCTTCAGCCTTTCGCGGCTGGGCTCGCACCGGCGCGGATTTCGAATCGGGGCTGTGGCGTTTCGACACGGTCAAGCCAGGGCCGGTGCCCGCCGCCGGGGGCGCGATCCAGGCGCCGCACATTGCGATGGTGCTTTTCGCCCGGGGCATCAACCTCGGATTGCACACACGGCTCTACTTCGACGATGAGCCTCAAGCCAACGCTTCGGACCCTGTGCTCAACAGCATCGAGTGGGTGGTCCGACGACAAACGCTGGTGGCCAAGCGCCAGACGCACGGCGCTCAGGCCGTCTATCGCTTCGACATCCGTCTGCAGCATCCCGATCCGGCGCAGGAGACGGTGTTCTTCGACATCTAGCCGAGCTCAGGGCTGAGAGGGGGGTGGCGCGGCTGGCAGGATTCGAACCCACGACCCCTTGGTTCGTAGCCAAGTACTCTATCCAACTGAGCTACAGCCGCGCGAAGCGCAGGAGTATACACACAGCCACTCAATCGACCTCGGCGGCCTGCCGCCAGCAGCGGCTCGAGGCCACTTCATCGCCCCGCTGCTCGGCCATCTGGGCCAGCCTGCGCCAAGCCTGTCGGCGCAATGTCGAAGGAATGCCTGCCCTCACCGCCTGCTCGAGCAGCGGTTGCGCCTTGCCCCAGAGCTGACGCTCGGCGTAGACCGCCCCCGCTGCCGCCTGACCCATCGGCTCCCGGGGGTGCTTGGCCAGCACGGCCTCCACAGGCCCCAGCCAATCGGCCTCAATGCCCCCGCTGGCCTGCCACAGGCACGCCGAAAGAAGTTCCCTGTCGGTCGCATCCAGCGACGAAGAGGCTTCCCACAGGGGCCGGATGATCCGTCTGGCCCATGCGCCTTGGCCCAGGCCGACCGCGCGACGCACCGCGTGGGAGATGACGCCGATGTCCTGCCGTTCCTCACGCTCCAGGGTCAGCCAAGTCCTCTGAAGCCCCTCGATGTCGCGGGCGCCGTCAAGCACGGCCAGCGCCAAAGAACGACTCAGGCTGCGGGCCACTTCGGGCTTGAAGGCCTGGTGCTTTGCCAACTGACGCACAGCCTTCAACGCGTCGGCGGGTTGCTGAGCCAATTGGTGGGCCTGAAGCCGAAGTCTCTGCGCCTGAATGCGGCGGCCTGCGCCGGGAGGCAGCCGCGAGAGCTGCTCCAGCGCAGCCGCGGCATCGCGATCTTCGAGTGACCATTCAGCCTGCAGAAGCAGCAAGCCCTCGGCCGCAGAACTCAACCCGATGGCTGCAGAATCCGCCGGCCCCGGCCTGCGCATGCTCTGCAGGCAAGCCTGCGCCCGTTGCGCCTGCTCATCCCGGCCGGCGCGGTCCTGCAGGCGATGCAGCGCCGCCGCAGCCAGAAGATGGAGCGTCGCCTGTGCCAGCACCCCGTCCTGACGCGGCTCCAGGCCCTCAAGCAGTTCCTGCGCCCTGCGGCATGCCTTGACGGCCCTCGAGTAGCGCGCCGCAAACATCTCCAGCAGCGCCTGCCGTTGCGCTGCCTGCAGCGCCGCTTCGCGCCGCTGTGCCCGCCAAGCCCTGGCCCGGGCCGGCAGCCCCAGCAGCCATCGGGTCAGCCGCACGCTGCTGGCCAGGGCGATGAAGGATGCCAGCAGGCCCAGGATGAAGAGGTTGAGCGAGACGTCAATCCTCCAGCCGGCCCAATAGAAGGAGGCCAGCCCATCGTTGCCGCCCAGTGCAGTGGCCGCCACGACAGCGACTGCGAACAACAGCACCAGCCAGACGACAGCTTTCATCGGCGGGCCCTCACCGGCTCAAGGGGCTGCGCCGGCCAGCGCAGCCAGCGTCTCGTCGGGCCTGGGCAGGGCGGTCTGTCCGGAGAGCTGACCCACCTGCCGAACCAACTCGAGCGCCGAGGCCACGCGGCGCGAGGCGGGGTCAAAGTAGCGCTCCAGGGTGCGCTGCACATCGCGCAGATCAGACTGGGCCAGATCGAACTGCCGCGACAGCAGCGCCAGCCGGGCATTGAGAAGCCTGAGCTTGAGGTTCTCACGCAGGAAGAACTGTTGATCGGGCGCGGCCAGCACGGCTTCGGGACGATCGATCCGGCTGATGCGAACCAGGGACCTGGCTTCGCCCCAGAACACAGCGAACGCCTTTGCGCCCCATTGGGCAGCCTCCCCCAGAACCGCACCCCACCCTGCAGCCCCGGTCATCGAGGGGGCCGAGGCGGCGGGGTCGGGCGCCGAGGCCCGCGCGACTGCCGGCGCAGCCTTGGCCGGCGAAACGGCCACCGCGGTCAACGGCAGGTCATCGACCTGCCGCACCACTTCGTCGAGCCGAATGACCAGCAGTGACACATCCGTCTGCGCCGTGGCACGCACCCGCTCCAGGTCGCGCACCACCGCGCGACGCACCCGCTCCAGCCGCGGCTGATTGACCCGTCCCAGGCGTTCGTCGGCCTGACGCAGGGTGGCGATCAATGGCTCCAGTGAGCCAGTGAGCGCAGCCTGCTGCTGCGCCACGCGCAGGGCAGCCTCGATATCGGCCAGGAGATTTTCATCGCGCGAACGCGTCAGTGAGCGGATGAGATCGTCGAGCTGAGTCCGCTGCATCGCAGTCTCGGCCACGCGAGCCTCGAGCAGCGCCATGCGCGCTGCAGAATCGCGCGCCGCATCCTGCGACTGCCGAGCCAGAACCAGCGCCTGGCTGGCATCGCTGAGGCTCTGCTCCTGCCGCGCCACCAGCTGCTGCTCGATCAGCTTGACGCGCTGCTGCGCGACCCAAGCCAGAGCCAGGGCCGCCGCGCCCAGCAGCGCCAGGAACACCGCCACGGCAATCAACGCTCGCGATGGAGCCCAAGCCAAGGATCCGCCCGACGAGGGCTCCCCAGGGGCGGCAGACACTCCCGCCGCGGAGGAAGGCTCGATGGCCGGCTGCGGCTTTCGGGCGGCTTGGTCGTCAGGTTCCACGTTGAATCCGATTGTAAGAGTCGGCCACGGACTCCGGGTCTGCGCGGCAGACCTCAAGCCGGGCCCAACCCAGCTCCAGGGCTCGGTCCAGGATGCGCGGATGGGTGGCCAGGGCGCGGGCCTGGGCAGCCAATTGCGGCTCCAGCCGAAGGAGGTCTCCCCGACGGCTGAGCAAGGCCTGCATTTGCGGGACGGCCTGCCTGCTTGAAAAAAGCCAGACAAACGCCCCGGGCCCCCTGAAAGCCTGCCCCAGGAGCGACTGTTCAGCCCCGGACAGCACTGGGGCCACACGCCGATACGCCGCCACGAGTTCGACCCGTGCGCCGGCCTGGGCCAAGCGCTCGATCAGCCAGTCTCGCCCGTCCTCTCCCCGGAACACGACCACCGGCCTTCCTTCCCAAGGCATGGCCTGAAGCGTCGGCCACAGGGCCTCGGAGTCGAACTGCACCGAATCGGCCGCGGGTTGCACGATGCAATCCGCCGGCACACCGTGAGCGGCCAACGCTGCGGCGGTGCCCGGCCCCGGCGCGATGGCCAGACACCCCCGAGGCCACGCAGGCCCTGTCCGGAGAAAGGAGCCCAAGACAGCCTCCACCGCATTGGGGCTGACAAACAAGGCTGCCCCGCCCGCCGTCAGGCTCGTGCGCGCGCGCTCGACTGCCGCAGAGTCTGGCGCCGGGCCGATGCCCAGAAGTGGCAGCGCAGCGGCCGGCACACCCAGTTGCCGCAACCGCGCAACCCACTGCAGGGCTTGCTCGCGGGGCCGAGTCACCAAAAGCATGGGTCAGCGCAGTGTCGCGGCCATGATCCTGCTCTTGGCCGCAGGCATGGGCGCAGACTCAGCCCTGCAGGTAGGCCCGCCCACCTTGCGCCAGCAGCGTGTGGGCGGCCTGACGACCAAGCGACTCGGCCGAAATCGTATCGACCACGGCGTCCTGGAGCGCAACGCGCAGCAGTGGCGCTGCCGCATCGCCCGGATGCCCAAGCGCAGCACTGAGCGACAACCGCCCTGCCTCCCAGTGGGCATGCGCTGCCAGTGGCATGCTGCAGCTGCCACCCAGCTCGCGCGAAACGGCCCGCTCGGCGTGCACCGCAAGCCAGGTCGGCTCATGCACAAGCCGAGACAGCATGGCTGCCAGGGCCTGATCGTCATCCCTGACTTCCAGCCCCAACGCGCCCTGGCCGGCCGCCGGAAGCATTTCGGTGGTCTCGAAATGGCGGCGGATCCGGTGGGACAGGCCCAAGCGCTTGAGCCCGGCGGCAGCCAGCACGATGGCATCGTACTGACCCTCATCAAGCTTGCGCAGCCGCGTGTCGAGGTTGCCGCGCAGGGGCTCGATGCGCAGGTCCGGCCGAAGCGCCCGCAACATCACCACCCGCCGCAGGCTGGAAGTGCCCACACACGCCCCCAGGGGCAGCGCGTCGAGCCCTTCATGGCGCGGGCTGACAAAGGCGTCCCGAGGGTCCTCGCGCTCCATCACTGCAGCCAATCTGAAGCCCGCGGGCAGGTCCATCGGCACATCCTTGAGGGAGTGCACCGCCAGGTCCGC
>CAYYYC010000133.1:1728-5971 GCA_964475695.1 uncultured Rubrivivax sp. | reverse complement strand
TTCCGGGGCGAAACTTCGGCACTTTGGCCGGCTTGATCCTGATCGCGGCGCCCGTGCGCGGGTTGCGCCCTGTCCTGCCCGCGCGCTTGGTCACCGCGAAGGTGCCGAAACCGACCAGCGAGACGCTTCCGCCCTTCTTGAGCGTGGTGCGCACTCCACCGATGAAGGCTTCCAGGGCCCGGGTGGCCGCCGCCTTGGAAAGGTCGGCCTGTTTGGCGATGTGTTCGATCAGTTCACCTTTGTTCACGGCATTCAGCTCCAAAATGTTCGGTGGGCCAGGCGGCTCCCCGCCTGTGTGTCAGGGCCGCACACCACCCGGGGCTGAACAGGCCCACTCAGGTTCGTGCGGGAGGGCGATTCTATGCCCGGGTTTGAGCCCGAATGTTCGGGATCGGCGCAGACATGTCCCGTTGACAGCGCTTGCAATCATCGGCTAGACCAAGCTGACCGGCCACGCTCATGACCGCTGCACCAGCGCCACGCCGCACGCGGCCAGCAGCAGGCCCAGCAGCAGGCCCACGGTCAGCGGCTCCCCGAACAGGGCAAAGGCCATCAGGGCGGTGCACGGCGGCACGAGGTAGAACATGCTGGCCACCTTCATGGCCGCGCCCCGCTGGATGATGAGGTAGAGCAGAGAGCTCGCCCCCATGGTCAGCGCGAGGACAGACCAAGCCATGGCCGCGATCATCTCAGGGTGCCAGACCGTGGGCTCGCTCTCCAGCATGGCCAAGGGCAGGCTGACCAACAAGGCGGCGCCCATCTGGACCACTCCGGCGCTGCGCACATCGGTTGGGCCCACATGGAACTTCTGATACAGGGTCCCGCCCGTGATGCTCAGCAGGGCCAGGAGGGCCAGCGCAAGGTTCACTGCCGTGGCTTCGCCCTGCCCGAGCTTGTCCCAGACCACCAGCAGAACGCCGCCCAGACCCAGGGCCAAACCAAGCCACTGGACCGGCCGCACCCGGCCACGCCCACCTTGCCATTGCAGAAAGATCGCTGTCAGCACAGGCTGAAGGCAGACGATGAGGGCCGTCGTTCCTGCAGACAGGCCGAGCTTGACTGCGCTCCAGACTCCGCCGAGGTAGCCGGCCTGGAGCAGCGCACCCGTGACAGCCAGATGGAGCCAGGCGCGGGGAGTTTGGGGCCACTGGGCCCGGGCCAGCAAAGCCCAGGCCGCCAGGCCCAGCAGCGAGAAGGCATAGCGCCAACACAGAAAAGTCAAGGCCGGCGCATGGGGCATGCCCAGCCGGGCCACGACGAAGCCAGTGCTCCAGATCAGCACGAAGACCACGGGCATCAAGGCCACGAAGTCCAGCCCGGACGCTTCGGGCTCGCGCTGGTGGTCCGAGTTCAATCAGCGCGCCCTGGCCCGGATTTCAGGCAACGCCCTGCGCAGGTAGTAGGCCATTGACCAGATGGTCAACACCGCCGCGCCATAAATCAGGATGGTTCCGAAGAGCGCCGTGTCGATCACCCCGAAGAGCCATCCGTCATAGAGCAGGAAGGGGATGGCCACCATCTGGGCGGCCGTCTTGAACTTGCCCACCCAGTGGACCGCCACACTGCGTGACGCACCGATCTGCGCCATCCACTCGCGCAGCGCCGAGATGGCGATTTCCCGGCCGATGATCACGAGGGCCACCATGGTGTCGACTCGGCCCATCTGCACCAGCACCAGCAGACAGGAGCAGATCAGAAACTTGTCGGCCACAGGGTCCAGGAAAGCGCCGAATGCCGAGGTCTGGCCCAACTTGCGGGCCAGATAGCCATCGGCCCAATCGGTCAATGCCACTGCCACGAACAATCCCGTGGCCAGCAGGTTGCGCGCCTGCGGGTCCAACGGCAGCGCGAAGACGATGATGATCACCGGAATGGCCAGGATCCGCATCCAGGTCAGTACAGTCGGAATGGTCAGGAACATGGGGGGATCCTACCGGCAAGCTCAACCCGGACGGCTTCAAGCTCAATCGTCGAGGGTGCGCGGCTTGAAACGATCGGAGTCGTCGAAGAGAAACACCTCGGTGTAGACCCAGGGCCTGGGCAGGTGGCTGACCGGCGGAAAGGGGGCGGCTCTCCTGACCGCGTCAATGGCCAGCTGCGTCGTGTGCTTCGCATCGGCAGGACGGGGCTGACGCTGAACCCTGATCTGCTGCACGCTGCCGTCGCCCCGCAGTTCAACCTCGAGAATCGGGATGCCCCTGAGCGGCGTGGGCACCGGGCCGAGGTAAGTGACTTGAGGATTGGCTCGAACCAGATGCTGTGCGGCCAACCGGTGGTAGTCGCCCCAATCGCGCGCCGGACGCACCGGGGACGCCATCGGCCGGCCTCGAGGATCGGCCGCCCGGTCGGCCACACGATCGGCGACAGGTGCGGCCGGACCCGCCGCCGGGACCGGGTCTGCCGGAGCGCGCACACCGCGCGTTGGCGCACAGGCATTGAGCAGCATTGCCGACAATGCTGTCGCGAGGACAAAGTATCGGCCGCGCAGCCTGCGCGGTGCGGCGAGGTCAATGCAGGGCACGGTAAATCTCCTCGGCGAGGGTTCGGGAAATGCCGTCGACGCTGCAGAGGTCCTCGACGCTGGCTCCCGCCACACCGCGGACTCCCCCGAAACGCTGCAGCAGGCGGGCGCGCCTCTTGGGGCCGATGCCCGGGATGTCTTCCAGGCGACTGCCACCGGTGCGGGCACGCGCGCGGCGCGCCCTCATGCCGGTGACTGCGAAGCGATGGGCCTCATCCCGGATCTGCGCAACAAGCATCAACGCAGCCGAGTCCGCACCAAGCGACGCCTTGGGACGCCCATCGGCAAACACCAACTCCTCGAGCCCCACCCTGCGGCCCTCACCCTTTTCGACGCCAACCAGCAGCGATGTGTCCAGCCCCAGCTCCTCGAAGACCTCCCGAGCCACACCCACCTGCCCGCGACCACCGTCGATGAGCACCACATCGGGCAGGCGCGAATCGCTGGCCTTCGCATACCGACGGTGGAGCACCTGACGCATGGCCGCATAGTCGTCGCCCGCGGTGACGCCATCGATGTTGTAGCGCCGGTACTGCCCCGGCTGCATTCCGTGCGCCTCGAACACCACACAGCTGGCCTGGGTGGCTTCCCCGGCGGTGTGGCTGACATCGAAGCATTCGATCCTCAGGCGGTCCAGGTCCTCGGCCGCCAGGCCCAGCGTCTGGGCCAAAGCCTGGGTTCTCTGGCGCTGCGAACCCTCCTCGGCAAGAAGCCGGACCAGCGCAATCTCGGCGTTCTTCTGCGCCATTTCCAGCCAGATCCTCCTCTGTTCCCTCGGCTGGTGGGTGGCCTGCAGCTTGACCCCCACATGGACCGACACGGTCTCCAGAAGGCCGGGATCCACCGGGTGGCTGAGGATCAGGCGCGGCGGCGCCGGCAGGTCCAGATAGTGCTGGGCGATGAACGCCTCCAGGATCCGCGACTCCAGGGCCGCGGTGCCTGGAGCCGCAGCGCTGGCCAAAGCCACTCCGTCCTCCACATGTGCCGGAAAGTAGGGGCGATCTCCCAAGTGCCGCCCCCCACGGACCATCGCCAGATTCACGCAGGCCCGCCCGCCTTCAAGCCTCACGGCCAGAATGTCCACATCCGGTTCGGCCGATGACAGGCTGCTGGCCTCCACCGACTGCTGGTGCAGGACGCGCGAGAGCGCAGTGATCTGGTTCCGCAACTCGGCGGCAGCCTCGAATTCGAGGGCCTGGGCATGCGCCATCATCCTTTCCTGCAGGCCCTGCATCACGCCCCCGGTTTCGCCCAGCAGGAATCGTTGAGCGTCATCGACATCACGGGCGTAGTCGTCTGCCGAGATCAGCCCCACGCACGGCGCCGAACAGCGCTTGATCTGGTGCAGCAGGCACGGGCGTGAGCGGTTGGAAAACACCGAGTCCTCGCAGGTTCGCAGCCGAAAGACCTTCTGCAGCAGCTGGATGGTCTCCTTGACCGCCCAGGCGCTCGGGTACGGGCCGAAGTAGCGGTGGCGCCGATCGACAAGCCCCCGGTAGTAGGAGATCCGGGGGAAGGGCCCGCTGACCAGCCTCAGATAGGGGTAGCTCTTGTCGTCCCGAAACAGGATGTTGAACTTGGGATTGAGCGTCTTGATGAGCGTGTTCTCGAGCAGCAGAGCCTCGGCTTCGCTGCGGACCACCGTGGTTTCGATGGTGGCGATCCGGCCCACCATGTGCCCGATCCGAGTGCCGCCGTGATCCTTCTGGAAATAGCTGGCTA
>CAYYYC010000133.1:0-1636 GCA_964475695.1 uncultured Rubrivivax sp. | reverse complement strand
TGCCCACATAGAGCACCTGGCCCTGGGCATCGAGGTAACGGTACACGCCCGGCAGAGCCGGCAGAGCGCCGGCCTGGGCCAGAAGTTGCTCGCGGGTTGGAGCGCCGTCCGTGGCGTGTGGCATGGAGGGAATTGTGCATGGGCGCGCCTGCGGAGGACACGCCTCCGATAATTCAGGGGATGGAACCGACCAAGGCCGGACCCGATCCGGGCGATCGCCTCCCGCTGGAGCCCTTGCGTTGGGATCTCTTCTGCCGGGTGATCGACAACTTCGGCGACTTGGGAGTGTGTCGGCGCCTGGCGCTCAATCTGGCTGCGTTGGGCCAATCCGTTCGGCTGTGGGTGGACGATGTGCCGCTGATGCGCCGCATGGCGGGGGACTGGCCGGTCTGGGACGAGTCTCTCGCACGGCGGCCCGCCGCGGGCGTGTCCTGGCTTGCCTGGGACCGGGCCGAGAACCTTGAGCCCGGTGATGTCGTGGTGGAGGCCTTCGGCTGCAACCCGCCCTCGCCCTTCATCGTCCGCATGTCCAGACAGGCGATGAGACCGGCCGTCTGGGTCAACCTTGAATACCTCAGCGCCGAAGACTATGTGAAGCGCAGCCACGGCTTGGAGTCCCCGCAGGCGGACGGCCCGGGCAAAGGGCTGCGCAAGTGGTTCTACTTCCCGGGCTTCGAGCCGGGCACGGGCGGACTTCTGCGTGAGCCGGGCCTGCTGCAGCGCCGCCGAACCTTCGATCGAGGGCAATGGCTGGCCGGACTGGGGCTGGCGGTGGCCGGCGAGCGGCTGGTGTCAATTTTTGGCTATCCGCAGGCGCCGCTGGAGAACCTGCTGAATTCATTGGCCGCGTGCGGGGGTCCCGCGACCCGTGTGCTGGTAGCCCAGGGAGCCCTGCAGGAGCGGGCGTTGCATTGGCAGGCGCAGCATCCGAACACGATGGTGCGTGTCACACCGCTTCCCTGGTTGCACCCTGACGACTTCGATCGACTGCTGTGGTCGGCCGATCTGAACTTCGTGCGCGGGGAAGACTCGCTGGTCCGGGCGCTTTGGGCGGACCAGGCCTTCATTTGGCAAGCCTACGCCCAAACGGATGACGCCCATGGCCCCAAGGTTCAGGCCTTCTGGGACCGCGTGTTGTGCCCACCGCGGGAAGCCGAGTGGACCCGCGAACTCAAACCTTGGTGGCTCGCCTGGAACGCGCTGGCCCCCTGGCCCAACAGGCTTGCCTTTGACTGGGCCATGGTGCCGCCGTGGCGGGGCGCCGTCACCGCCGCCTCAGCCCGCTTGAGCCAGGGTTCTGACCTGGCCCACCGCCTGCTGAGCTTCGTGGCGAGCAAACGCCCTGCCCGTTAGAATCATGGGTTTCCCGAACACCGGGTTCAACCGGAAAGTCCCATGAAACTCGCTCAAGAAATCCGCGCCGGCAACGTGATCATGCAGGGCAAAGACCCGATGGTCGTTCTGAAGACCGAATACAGCCGCGGCGGCCGTGGTGCGGCCACCGTACGCATGAAGATGAAGAACCTGCTCAACGGCGGCGGGGCCGAAGTCGTCTTCAAGGCCGACGACAAGATGGACCAGATCATCCTGGACAAGAAGGAGTGCACCTACTCCTACTTTGCCGACCCGATGTATG
>CAYYYC010000132.1:0-6036 GCA_964475695.1 uncultured Rubrivivax sp. | reverse complement strand
GAACGCTTTAGCAGAATTTGTGAATCGCCCCGCAAGTAGTTCAATAACTCGGCGACGCCGCATTATACGGACCATGACCCTTCTGTTGCGATGGCTGTCCCGCTGGCCCCTGTGGCTTCTCCAGGCCATTGGCGCCGCTGTGGGCTGGCTGGCCTACGCCGCTTCCCCCGCGTACCGGCTGCGCGTGCGCGAAAACACGGCCGGTGCCGGCTTCAACACCACTGTGCGCAGTGCCTGCGTGGCCCATGCCGGGCGCATGGCGGCGGAATTGCCGTGGCTTTGGATGCCGCCGCCGTCGAGACAGATCGATCAATGGGTGCGATGGCAAGGCGGGCAGGCGATCGACGAGGCGGTGGCGGGTGGCGGCGGCGTTGTGCTGCTGACGCCCCACCTAGGCAGTTTCGAGGTGTGCGCGCAGGCCTACGCCCGACGACTTGGGCAACGCCGGCCGCTGACGGCCCTGTACCGCCCGGCGCGCCAAGCCTGGCTGCGCGAAGTCGAGCACCACAACCGCCACCGGCCCGGCCTGCACACGGCCCCGGCCAATCTGGCGGGCGTGCGTCAGATGCTGCGCGCCCTGCGCCGCGGCGAAACCGTGGGCCTTCTGCCCGATCAGGTGCCGCCCGAGGGCTTGGGCGTCTGGGCTCCGTTCTTCGGCCGCCCCGCCTACACCATGACGCTGGCTTCACGCCTGTTGGAGCAGACAGGGGCCACCCTGCTGCTCATGTGGGCCGAGCGTCTGTCGAGCGGGCGCGGTTGGGTGGTGCATGTGCTCAGGCCGCAGGATGTGCTCGAAGGCCCGATCGATCACAGCCCCGAGGGCATCAATCGCTGCATGGAGGCGCTGATCCGGCGCGCTCCCGAGCAGTACCTTTGGGGATACCACCGACACAAGCAGCCCCGCCGAGTCGGGCCAGAGGGCGCGGAGGCGTCATGAGCGCATGGCTGGGTCGCGCCGGCGCAAGGGCTGTCCTGGCCGTTTTGTGGCTGCTCCACTGGCTGCCGCTGCCGGCTCTGGCGCTCCTGGGACGACTTCTCGGCCGCCTGTTGCATGCCCTGGGCCGAACGCGGCGCCGCATTGCGCTGCGCAATGTCCAGCGCTGTCTGGCCGATTGGTCGCCCGACCGACAGCAGGCCCTTGTTCGGGAGCATTTTCAATATCTGGGCCGCAGCCTGCTGGAGCGCGGCGTGCTGTGGTGGGCCAGTCCCCGTCGCTTGCGCCGCCTGATCCGGGTGGAGGGCGATGTGGAGCTGGCTTCGCGGACACCGGCGCCTTTCATGTGGGTGGTGCCGCATTTCTTGGCGCTGGAGACCGCTGGCGCCGCGGTTCAGCTCTTTCAGGCGCGGGCCGCCATCACGCTCTACCAGAGGCAGTCCAATCCCGTCTTTGATCGGGCCATGTATCGGGGCCGTCTGCGCTTCGGACGCGCCACCGCGCACACCCGGCACGACAACGCGCTCAAACTGCTTCGCGAAGTCAAGTCCGGCGCTGCCTTCTTCAATCTGCCCGACATGGACTTCGGCCTCAAGGATGCGGACTTCATCGACTTCTTCGGTCATCCGGCGGCCACGCTGCTGGCCCCGGCGCGCATGGCGCGCTCCATGGGCATGACGGTGCAGCCCGTTGTGGCCCTGATGACTCCCGATGGCCGCGGCTATCGGGTCAAGTTTCTCCCGCCCTGGACAGACTGGCCGGGGCCAGATGATGACCGGGCCGCCGCCCGTCGCCTCAATGCCTGGATCGAGCAGGAGATCCTGGCCTGCCCGGCGCAGTACCTTTGGGTGCACAAGCGCTTCAAGACCCGGCCGCCGGGCGAGCCTGATTTCTATGGGTCCCAGCCCTCCCGTCCCCACGGGCGCGACTGATAATCGGGCCGATGAGACTGCGCTTCACCAAGATGCAGGGCGCCGGCAACGATTTCGTGGTCCTTGACGGCACGAGCGGCGGTTTGCCCGCCGTGGACGCAGACCTGGTGATGCGTCTGGCCGACCGCCGGTTCGGCGTCGGCGCGGATCAGGTGCTGTTGGTGGAGCCGCCCCGCTCCGGGAACGCCGATTTTGCCTACCGCATCTTCAACGGCGCCAGCGGTCAGGAAGTGGAGCACTGCGGCAATGGCGCGCGCTGCCTGGTGCGCTATCTGCACGACCATGGGCTGAGCTCTGCCGAGGTGGTGCGGGTGGAGACGGTCAACAACCGACTGGCCTTGCGCCTGCGGCCCGATGGGCGGGTGACGGTGGACATGAATGTGCCCGCCTTTGAACACTCTCGGCTTCCCTTCAATTCCGCCGGGCTGCAACCGCGTCGGGTGGGAGGCTTCGAGCTCTGGCCGCTGGGCCTCGAGACGGGGTCATCCGTGGAGGTGGCGGTCCTGTCCATGGGCAACCCGCATGCGGTGCAGCGGGTGGACAGCGTTCGGGCCTGCGATGTGCAGGCCATCGGCCCCAGGGTCGAGCGACATGCGCGGTTTCCCCGGGGAGTCAACGCCGGCTTCATGGAAGTCGTGTCGCGTCGGGCGGTGCGCCTGCGGGTCTACGAACGTGACGCCGGCGAGACCTTGTCCTGTGGAACCGGCGCCTGTGCCGCCGTGGTGGCAGGCATCCGGCTGGGCTGGCTGGATGAGGCTGTGGATGTGCACACCGCCGGCGGCTTGCTGACCATCGAGTGGCCGCAGCAGGCGCAGGGCGCGCAGGCGCATGTGCTGATGACGGGGCCGGCCGAGACGGTTTTTGAAGGAGAGATCACACTGTGAACCATGACAACGCGGGCGACCTGGGCGTGCAGGGCATCACCGAAGCCGACATCGCCAACTATCTGGCCCAAACCCCGGGCTTTTTCGAGCGCCAGGCCGAGTTGCTGGCCAGCATCCGTCTGGCCAGTCCCCACGGCACCCGAGCGGTCTCCCTGCAGGAGCGCCAGATGGAAATGCTGCGCGAGCGCATCAAGGGGCTGGAGCACAAGATCATCGAGATGATCCGCTCGGGCCAGGAGAATGTCGCCATCGCCGACCGTCTGCACCGCTGGACTCGCAGCTTGATGCTGACCGAAAACCCCAGCGCGCTGCCGGGCGTGCTGCTGGCGCAGCTGCGCCAGCAGTTCATGGTGCCTCAGGCGGCTGTGCGGCTCTGGGGCGTTGCGCCCGAGTGCGAGGGCTTGCCGGAAACCCAGGGTGTGAGCGAGGAGGCACGAGCGCTGGCTCAGTCCCTGAGCCTGCCATTCTGTGGCCTGAACACGGGGGCCGCGCCGGTGAAGTGGCTCGAGGATGCCCACACCGTGGCCTCGATGGCCCTGATCCCCTTGCGTCATGGGGCCGGCGACGGCTGTTTTGGCCTGCTCGTGCTGGGCTCGCCCGACCCCACCCGATACGCCGCAGACATGGGCACCGATTTCCTGATCCGCATCGGCGAGCTGGCCAGCGCCAGCCTGTGCCGACTTCTGAGCGCGCCGGACGCATGAGCGAGCCGGCCCATCCGCGCAACGCTGCGGTGTGGCAGTATCTGCAACACATCACCGTGTCGCGCCGGCTGGCTCCGCGCAGCGTGACGATGATCGACGAGGCGCTGGCGCGCCTTGAGGCCCGCTGCGCGGAGTCGGCGCTGGCGCTCGGGGCGGTGGAGCCCCATCACCTCAGAACCTGGTTGGGGCGTTTGCATCAGGGCGGGCTGGCGCCCCGAAGCGTGGCCATCATCCTCTCGGCGTGGCGGGGCTTCTACCGCTGGTGGGGCCGGGAGGGAGGGGTGCAGACCAATCCGGCCGACGGGCTGAAGGCGCCCAAGGCGCCCCGGCCTCTGCCCAAGGCGCTTTCGGTGGACCAGGCGGTGGCGCTGGCCGAGCACCGCGCCCCGGTGCGTCCGGATTCGGGTGACCCGGCGCGCCAAGCGGCGCTGGCTGCCCGCGACCACGCCATCATCGAATTGCTCTACGGCTGCGGACTGCGGGTGGGTGAACTGGTGGGCCTGGATGCGCAGGCCAGCGATCAGGCCCTGGGATGGCTGGACCTGGCCGATGCCACGGCCCATGTGACCGGCAAAGGAAGCCGTCGCCGCGCCGTGCCGATCGGGGCCGCGGCGCTGCGCGCGGTCCAGGAGTGGCTTGCGCACCGCGGCACCAGCATTCCTTCGGACGGCCCCGCTTTGTTCGTCAGCCGCCAGGGCCGGCGCTTGAGCGACGGCCAGGTGCGCACGCGCTTGCGTCAGGCGGCCCTGCGCGCGGGACTGCCCACCTCGGTGCATCCCCACATGCTGCGCCACAGCTTTGCCAGCCATGTGCTGCAGTCCAGCGGCGACCTGCGCGCGGTGCAGGAATTGTTGGGCCACGCGCAGATCAGCACCACGCAGGTCTACACCAAGCTCGACTTCCAGCACTTGGCCAAGGTCTACGACGCCGCGCACCCGCGAGCGCGCCGCAAGGGTTAGCGCAAGTCCGCTGGCCGACAATGCGGCGATGAAATCGATTCGGTTGCGCGAAGGCAAGGAGCGGTCGCTGCTGCGACGACACCCTTGGATCTTTGAGGGCAGCATCGCCAAAGGCCAGGCCGACTCCGGCGAGACAGTCCGCGTGGAGTCCCACGCAGGCGAGTTTCTGGCCTGGGCTGCGTTCAGCCCCAGCTCCATGATCCGCGCGCGGGCCTGGAGCTTCGAGCCCGCGGAGCGCATCGACCACGCATTCTTCAAGCGGCGCATCCAGGCGGCGCTGGACCTGCGCGCCAGGCTGCCCATCCGCAGCGACGCCCTGCGCCTGGTGTTCGGCGAGGCCGACGGCCTGCCCGGGCTGATCGTGGACCGATACGGGGATGTGCTGAGCGCACAGTTTCTGTCGGCGGGCGCCGAACGCTGGAAGCAGGCTGTGGCCGACATCCTGATGGAGCGCTGCGGCGCAACGCACCTGTACGAGCGCTCGGACTCGGGCGTGCGGGCGTTGGAAGGCCTGGAGCCGGTCAGCGGCTGGCTTCGCGGCCAAGGCCCCACCGAGCTGGCCATCGAAGAGCACGACTGGAAGCTCACGCTGGATGTGGCGCAGGGCCACAAGACCGGCTTCTACCTGGACCAGCGCGACAACCGCCTGCGGTTCTCGCAATGGGTTCGCCACTTCGGCTGCCAGAGGGTTCTCAACTGCTACTGCTACACCGGCGGCTTTTCGGTGGCGGCTTTGGCCGCGGGGGCAGGCGAGGTGGTCAGCGTGGATTCCTCGGCCCCGGCACTGGCCCGCGCCAGCGCTCATGTGGCGCTCAACGGCTTTGTGCAAGGGCGCCACACAGCCCTCGACGCCGATGTGAATCAGACGCTGCGTGAGGCGATTCGGCGCGGCGAATCGTTCGATGCCATCGTGCTGGACCCGCCGAAGTTTGCGCCCACGGCCGCCCACGCCGAGCGAGCGGCTCGTGCCTACAAGGACATCAACCGCCTGGCCTTCAAGCTGTTGGCGCCGGGTGGGCTGCTGCTGACTTTTTCCTGCTCGGGCGGCGTGGGGCCGGCCTGATCCTGGAGCGACTGGGCGCAGCACCTGACCATCCGCAGACGATCTGCTTTCCCGAGGGCGAATATCTCAAGGGGCTGGCGATCATCCGGCGCTGACCGGGCCGTCGCGCCGCACCCGCCGAGTCGCTTATCCTTCTCTCTGGCCCATCCATTCGCTCACTTCAGAAAGACCTGCTCGATGTGTGGAATCGTCGGCGCGGTTTCTCCGCGCAACATCGTTCCTGTCCTCATCGAGGGCCTCAAGCGGCTGGAATACCGCGGCTATGACTCCTGCGGGGTGGCGGTGCACCAGGGCGGGGGCCTGAAGCGCACCCGCAGCACTTCGCGAGTGGCCGAGTTGCAGGAGCAGGCCGCCGGCGACGGTGTGGCCTCCGGCACTGGCATCGCCCACACCCGATGGGCCACCCACGGCGCGCCGGCGGTGCACAACGCGCACCCCCACTTCTCCTGCGGGCCGGGCGCGGCTGCCGACGCTTCGGCGCGCGTGGCGCTGGTGCACAACGGCATCATCGAAAACCACGAGGAATTGCGTGAGCTGCTCAAGGCCCAGGGCTACCGATT
>CAYYYC010000131.1:0-6080 GCA_964475695.1 uncultured Rubrivivax sp. | reverse complement strand
GGTCCAGCGCCAGAAGAGGGCGGCGCGCTCCGACGCCGTGCCACGGTCGGTGATCTGCTCGAGCTCACGCTCGCCGCCGTAATGCGTGACCGCCAGAATCGTGGCGCCGTGCATGGCAAACAGCAGGGCCGAGCCGTACAGGAAGACGATGGACAGCGCATGGAAGGGGTTGTAGAACAAGTTGCCATAGCGCAAGGAGAAGGCTGCCGTCCAGTCCAGGTGGGGGAAGATGCCGTAAGGCACGGCTTCGCCCCAAGAGCCCATCAGGATCGGGCGGAACAAGCCCAGCACCAGGTACAACCAGATGGCCGCTGCAAAAGCCCATGGAATATGGGTGCCCATGCCCAGCTCGCGTGCGCGCCGGTAGGTGCGCGCCCACCACAGGAACAGCGAGGCGGTGAGGAACAAGCCGGTGATCAGCCACCAGCCGCCTTGGTTCAGCGGCGGCAGTTGCAGGCCGTATTGGGGCGGCGGCGGCTCCAGGGCCAGCCAGAACAGCTGGCGCACGAATTGAATCGGGTCGTAGTTGACCGAGGCCAGCATGTTCATGCCGATGATGGTGAAGGCAATCAGGCCGCAGATGAGTGAGGCCAGCCCCAAGCCACCCAAGTAAATGGGCCCCAGCTGTGCGTTGCCAATCTTGCCCAGCCAGTAGTAATGGATCGGGGGATCCAGGCTGCGCGGGCTGTTGCCATGTCCGAGCTCGACACCTGAATGAAGGGGGCCTTCTGCGGTGACTGTGGTGAAAAGATTTTGGTATTGCGCCATGATGCACTCCTTGCCTTTAGCGCCAGATCGGCATGTTCAGCCACCAGCTCCACCATTCCGGCCAGCCGCGGCTCCAGAAGGGGCCACTGATCACGATGCACAGGGCACTGAACAACACCGCGGCCAAGGCCAGGAACAGGCCCAGGCGGTGGATGCCCAGGGTGCCGATCGAGTAGCCGATGGTGTCGCGGAAAAACGTATCTTCATGCTCCGGTGTTTTCACCACTTCGCCCGGCTTGGGGTTGGAGGCCGAAAGAATCAAGCCGCCGTGCAGGGAGAGCGCAAACACGGTGGCAAAAAAGAAGCTGACCGCCAGCATGTGGGCGGGGTTGTAATGGAAGTGCAGGTACTGGTAACCAACGTTGGAAACCCAGTCCAGGTGGCTGTAAATGCCGTAGGGGAACGCGTGTCCCCAAGCGCCCATCAGCACCGGGCGAACCACCTCCAGCGTGACATAAGCCAAGATGGCGACGCTGAAGGCCACGGGCACGTGATAGCCCATGCCGAGCTTGCGGCAGATCTCCACTTCGCGCAGAGCCCAGGACACGAACGCTCCGAGGGCGCAGACCGTGATGATCTGCCACAGGCCACCCTCCATCAGAGGCGCCAGCTTCAAGCCGTAGGACAAATCCGGCGGCGCGATGTTGATCTGCCAGAGGTTCCAGGTCGGCCCCTGTGAGGCGCCCCACAGAATGAGAACTGTGCCCAAGATGGCGAAGAACATCGTGGTCACGCCGAAAAAGCCGACGTAGAACGGCCCGACCCAGAAGTCGAACAGGTCGCCGCCCACCAGGGTTCCTCCCCGGATGCGGTACTTCTTTTCGAAACTCAACATGGCCATGGTGTGTCCTCCAGCCCAAGTTCTAAGCGGGGGACTCGGCGCGAGGCCCCCCACGCGCACGGACGGGCGGCCGAACCGCCGGCCCGCGCGCGGGTACTGCGGTCAGACTGCTTACTTGCCGTTGGAAGCCACGGCGGCGGGCATCGGCGCGTTGGCAGAGGCTGCTGCCGGCTTTTTCGCGCCATCGAACCAGTTGTACTTGTTCGTGCTCAGCAGGACGAGATGAATCATCGCGGCCAGGCCGAACAGAAAGATGCCTTGGACGACCATCGCCCGAAGGGGGTCGTAAAGACGCCAGATTCTCCACATAGGTTTGCTCCTAAAGTAGGTGGGACATGAAGGTGTAGACCGCTGCCTTCACACCGCCGAAGATGCTCGACATGCCCTCGGCTCCGGGCAGCCAGGTCCGCCAGTGCAAGCCCATGGCCGTGCCCAGAAGGGCAATGGCCAGGAACACGGCATAGCTCAGCACGAAGATGAGCGAAATGCTCCGCGCATCGTCATGGGGGTGTAGCCGTGCGTGTTCAAGATGGGTGTTTGCCATTTCAGATCCTCCTGTCAGGTCGCCATCAGGCGTTCAGAGCCAGGGACGCCAGATCCAGACGAGCAGGTGTGCGACCACGGCAACCGCCGTGAACCCCACGAATCCCTGAACCCAGTAGGTGTGAAACTCCTGGGCCTCGTCATCGGTCAGGCCAGAGATCGAAGTTCTCCGTTCAGCCATCGAGATGCTCCTCAAATTCGGCCTTGCAGCCGTTCGCCTGCGAAACCCGCGCAGCACGGGAAGCCACGGCCGACTGCCGCGACATCGGTTGTCCGAACTGCAAGGACATGTTCTTGGAGGCGGCCCCTGCGCTCATGCAGGAACCCCCTTTGGCCTGGGCGAGGCCGGCGCCGCAGCATTTGCGGCAGTGCCGTGGGTCGGCGCTGCGCCCCGGTGGCCCAGCGCCAGCCCAACCTCGGCCAGCCCCACACGATCCGAGCGGGCCTGGCGTGCAATCTGCTCGGCGCGATCACGCAGGCCCTTGGCCGCTGAGATCTGGACCAGGACAGGCTGTTGCTGCACCCACTCGCGCAGCGCGTCCTGCGCCTCATCGTCCCAGGCCAGCGTCGTTTCCGCGCCGGTGATTCCCCGGGCGGGCGTGGCCTGCACCTGATCCATGTCCGTGGCCAACGGCAGGATGTTGAACAGCGCGTCAAACAACGCGTTGCACACCTCCTGAACCATATAGGTGGCCCCGGCATATCCCATGTAGGGGGTTCCGGTGTGACGCCGAATGATGGCGCCGGGAAAGGAGGCGGGAATGTACGCGGCCCTCATTGGGCCCTTGGCGCCTGCTTCGGCCAGATACATCCGCTCGTTGAAGCTTCCGAACAGAATCAGCGGCGTCTTCTCGTGGACAAGCCGGCGGATGTTGGCGTTGTCGGTCTTTTCGCCGGCGCGCCTGGAGACTGCGAACTGGCACGGCAGACCGAGCTCATCCTCCAGGAAGTGCCTGATGCCCCGCGCATAGGTTTCCCCCGCAACGACGCCAAAACTGGCCGTGCCGAAGAAGTCCTGCGTCACGGAGCGCCAAAGATCCCAGATCGGCTTGATCGTGGTGTGCTTCTCGCTCTCAATGAACGGCTCCGGGTCCAGCCCCAACATGGCGCCAAGCTCCCGCAGGAATGCTGTGGTGCTGTGCAATCCGATGGGTGCCTGGAGGTAGGGGCGCTCCAGGCTCTCGCACAGCGCCCTCCCGAACTCGCGATAGAGGCAGATGTTGGCATCGGCATCGGCCAGATTGGCCACATCGGCCAGGTGACTTCCCAACGGGAAAGTCATGTTGACTTGCGCACCTATGCCTTGCACAAGGCGACGGATCTCTGCCAGGTCGCTGGGACAGTTGAAGGTCCCGTAGGCGGGCCCAATGATGTTGACCCGGGGTTTTTCGCCCGCTGGGCGCTCGTTCAGAGGCGTGCGTTGGGGAATGTGGCGCAGCCCGTATTGCTGCCATAGCCAAAGCATCGCACGATTGGCGCACTGCCACTGGTCCTCGTCGATGGTCCTGGGCAGGAAGCGCTGGATGGTCGTGCCTTCGGGCGTCACCCCCCCTCCGATCATCTCGGCGATCGATCCGGTGACAACGACCGACGGAAGATCGGGATCCAGCACCGCGTGGGCGCGTTTCATCGAGCCTTCAGTCCCCTCGCGACCGAGTTGCTCCTCAGCCAAACCGGTCACCACGATGGGCAGTTCGTGCGGCGGCAATGCGTCGCTGTAGTGCAGGACGCTCGTCACGGGGAGGTTTTCGCAGCCCACCGGGCCATCGATGACAACCTGAAGGCCCTTGATGGCCGTGAAGACATACACGGCGCCCCAGTAGCCCCCTGCACGGTCATGGTCGAGGATCAGCATCAGATCATCTCCTCGGCCTTGCGGCGCTTCATGATCTTGATGACCTGTCGCCGCGTCTCGGCCTTGAACTCGGGGCGATCCTGCGGAACGCCCGCAGTGCCCGGGCCGCCTTCCCAAACGCCGGCGGCATGCTCGCTGCCCACACCGTCGAAGAATGCTCGCATGCGATCGAAGCGACCCTTGTTCGACAGGGCTGCGTTCATCACCTGCGCCAATGACCCAGCGCCAGCCGGCCCCATGAGCGGGCGCGCAGAAATCAGATTGGTGAAGTACAGCGCTGGGATTGCCGCCTCCTTGGCCGCCTGCACCACGGGCGTGGTGCCGATCGCCAGATCGGGGCGGAACTCACGGACCGCAGCAATGTCCTGCTCCAAAGAAGCGCGGAATTGAACGCGAACGCCGCGGGCCTCAAGCCACTGCCGGTCCGGCTCGCTCCAGGGCGTCCTGGGACAGGCCGAACCCACATAGGGAACCTCTGCACCGCTTTCGATGAGCAGGCGCGCCACCAGGAGCTCTGAACCCTCGTAGCCGCTGACTGTGATTCGACCCTTGATCGGCGTTGCCGCCAGGACGCTTCGGATCATCGGAAGAAACCGATTCTTGGCCGCGTCAATCTTCGCTTGCGCAACGTTGACCGCAGTGCCTATGGCCTGCAGCCAAGCCTCGGTGCCTTCCACACCCACGGGCGCCGAAGCGATGACCGGGCGACCCGCGGCCTGAAATTCCCGCACGCTGCCCGTGTAGAAGGGGTGGATCGCCGCCACGGCCGCACAGTCCAAGGCTGTGTAGAGCTCCCGCCACTCCCGAGTGGGGACCACCGTGCCCACGGCCAGGCCCATGGGCTGCAACAGCATGCCGATGCCAACGGGATCCGCCGGAAACATTTCGCCCAGCAACGTGACGGCGGGCAACTCGGCCCGCGCCTGCCTGGGTGCCGCCACGGGGCCCGCTTCCGCTTCGGTGCGTGCGTAGCGCAGCATGGCCGCAGCCAGAACGTCCTTGGCCTCGGCATGGGTGGGCACCCCAAAGCCCGGCACGTCGATGCCGATGATTCGCACGCCGTTGATTTCAGCGGGCAGCAGCTGCAGCGGCACGCCGCTGGCGGTTGGCACGCACAGATTGATGATCACCACCGCATCAACCGCCTGCGGGTCGGCCTGCGCATGCACCGCCTCACGGATGTCTTCGAACAGCTTGCCGGTGACCAGGGTCTCGCTGTTGAACGGAACATAGCCCACGCTGCGGCGTGCTCCGTAAAAGTGTGAGGTGAATGTCAGCCCGTAGACGCAGCAGGCCGATCCCGAGAGGATCGTTGCCGTGCGCCGCATGCGCAAACCGACGCGCAGGGATCCGAATGCCGGACACATGCTCTGCGGCTGGTCATGAGGCCCCGTTCCTTCGGGCAGCGGATAGTCACGCGCGTATTGCGCCAACACCTCGGACTTTCCTGAAGCCTGCGCTGCGGCCTTCATCTTCTCCGCGCCCGAGTGACAGCCCAGACCGTCCTGCTGGACAGCCGCTGTGTTGATTGGCTCTTGCGGTGCGTTCATCGGGGTGGTGGGTGTCTCGCAGGGTCCGCCCGCTCAGGCGTTGTCGTAGACCACCTCCAGCGAGGGCTTGACCGCTTCCTCGCGGCCCATCATGTCGAAGGTGGTGGCCGGCTCCAACACCACATTTCGGCCCACGGTGTCTGAAGAGAAGAGCGCCAGCAGCTCATCCTGGGTCTGCGGCTTGGGCCTCTGCGGCGGTGCCTCGGCCACATTGGTGGCCAACAGCGCGAAGAGCGGGCCCCATTGCCCGTCGGGCTTGCCGATGATTTCGTACGCCGCACTCTTGCGGCGAATGTCTTCGTGGGCCGGAATCGCTGCGAGCACCGGGATGCCTGCATTCCTGGCAAAAGCCTGCGCCTCACCCGTGCCGTCATCCTTGTTGATCACCATGCCCGCCACACCCACATTGCCGCCAAGCTTGCGGAAGTACTCCACTGCGGAGCACACGTTGTTGGCGACGTAAAGGGATTGCAGGTCGTTGGAGCCCACGACGATGACCTTCTGGCACATGTCGCGGGCAATC
>CAYYYC010000130.1:5249-6150 GCA_964475695.1 uncultured Rubrivivax sp. | reverse complement strand
ATGGGCAGCGGGCAATTCAGCCCCCGGGTGTCGAGTTCGCGTGTGATTTCCATGATTTTTTCGGATCGAGGGCATCAATTTTAGGCGCAGGCGCCCAACACCGCCTGACGCGGGGACTTCCCACCCCACAGCCCGAGGGTTCAGGCCGGGAACACGCCGGTGGACAGGTAGCGGTCGCCGCGGTCACAGGCGATGAAAACGATGGTGGCGTTCTCGACCCGCTTGGCGACTTCAAGGGCCACCCAACAGGCACCCGCGGCCGAAATGCCGGCGAAAAGGCCTTCCTGCCGGGCGAGCTGCCGTGCCATCTCCTCGGCATCGGACTGGCTGACTTGAACGATCTCATCGACCCGTGTCGGGTCGTAGATGCGCGGCAGATACTGCTCAGGCCACTTGCGTATCCCGGGAATGCGCGAGCCTTCGCTGGGCTGTGCACCGATGATCCGCACCTGAGGGTTGAGCTCCTTGAGGCAGCGGCTGACGCCCGTGATCGTGCCCGTGGTGCCCATGGCGCTGACGAAGTGGGTGACGCGGCCTTCGGTCTGCTCCCAGATCTCAGGCCCGGTGGTCTCGTGGTGGACCCGCGGATTGTCGGCATTGGCGAACTGATCCAGCACCACCCCTTTGCCCTGGCGCTGCATCTCTTCGGCCAGGTCGCGCGCCGCCTCCATGCCGCCGGCCTTGGGTGTGAGGATGAGCTCGGCACCGAAGGCACGCATCGTCTGGGCACGCTCGACCGAAAGATCCTCGGGCATGATCAGGACCATTCGATAGCCGCGAATCGCTGCAGCCATGGCCAAGGCGATTCCCGTGTTGCCGGAGGTGGCTTCAATGAGCGTGTCCCCGGGTCGGATCTGGCCTCGTTCCTGCGCCCGGCGGATCATGCTGATGGCAGGGCGGT
>CAYYYC010000130.1:340-5239 GCA_964475695.1 uncultured Rubrivivax sp. | reverse complement strand
GATCCTGCCGGGTTGTTGCCCTCGAGCTTGGCAAGGATCACATTGCCCCGGGGAACGCACTCATCCAGGCCCACACGCTGCAGTCGCACCAACGGCGTGCTGCCGATCACATCCTCAAGCGTCTTGTATGTGCCCATCACCCTCTCCTGCGATGCATTTTCGCAGGGTCGGGCAGCCCCTGGGGGCCTGCCTCAGCACCGTCAGGCCAGAAGGCAGGGGCGATGAGATAATCCCGCGTTGAGTTTCTTCCGCCGCAAGGCGTGCCAGTTCGAGTCTGGCCGCGGGCACCACCTGGACATGCCACCCATCCCTGCAGTCACCAAGGCGCTGATGCTTCTGTGCGTGGGCATTTTCTGCGCGCAGTTGTTGCTGCCGCCCTGGTTCGAAGTCATGTTGGCCCTGTGGCCACTGGGAAGCGGCCGATTCGCGCCCTGGCAACTTCTGAGCTATGGCCTGCTGCATGGCGACATGGTGCACCTGTTCTTCAACATGCTGGGCCTGTGGATGTTCGGCAGCGAAATCGAGCGCCTTTGGGGCGGTCGCCGCTACCTGAACTTCATCGCAGCCAGTGTCCTGACAGCGGCCATCGTCCAACTTGGCTGGTCGTTGCTGACCGGCCATCCGCAGCCCACGGTGGGCGCCTCGGGAGCCCTCTTTGGCCTGCTTCTGGCCTTCGGCATGATGTTTCCCAACCGAACGATCGTGCCGCTGTTCCCCCCCATTCCGATGAAAGCCAAGGTTTTCGTGGCCGTGTTCGGCGCGCTCGAACTGGCCTTCGGGCTCACCGGCGGGTCGGGCGTGGCGCACTTCGCGCACCTCGGGGGGATGTTGGGCGGCTTCCTGATGATCCAGTACTGGCGAGGTCGAGCTCCCTTCAGTCGGCGACGTCGTTGAGGGGTTCGGTCCTGCCGCGGCCGGCGGCCCGCAGCGCCGCCTGCACATTGGGATGGATCAGCCTGACACCCAACTCGGCCTTCATGCGCGCATTGCTCAGCCGCCGCGATTCAGCCCAGAACGACATTTGCATCGGGCTCAGACTCTGGTGGGCCTGCTGCCTCGTGATGCGGGGCATGGGCGGCAGCCCACACGCCAAGGCCACCTGATCGTAGTAATCCCCTGTCTTCAACACACTGTCATCCGGAGTGTTGAAAGCCCTCATCGGCCACGCATGGTGCAGCGCAGCCAACACGATTCGGGCCAGATCGTCAGCGTGGATGTGGTTGGTGTAGCCGTCCTCGTGACTGGCCAGCACCGGAGCGCGCGCGCGCACGCGCTCGCGCGGGTCGGCCCCGGCTCGATCCAGCGCGTAGATCCCCGGCACCCGCAAGATGCTCACCCGCACCTGGGCTCGTCGCCCCCAGGCACGGACGCAGGCCTCGGCGTCGGCTCGGCGCCGGGCGCGATCGGTCTGGGGCCGAATGGGCCTGGTTTCATGCACCCACTGCCCCTGACAATCGCCGTAGACGCCGCTGGTGCTCACATAGACCAGGCTGGCCGGTGGAGTGCGTCGTGACAAGGCCCCGAGCAGGTGGCGCAGACGCGGGTCCGTGTGACCCTGAGTCGGCGGAGGCGCCAGATGCAGCACCGCATCGGCCAGGCCGGCCAGTCGCCCCAGGGTCTGCGGCTGATCCAGATCGCCCAGCAGCGGAATGGCGCCGGCGGCGCGCAGCACGGGCGCCCGCGCCGCGCTCGATGTCAACGCCAGCACGCGAATGCCGTGGCGCGAATCTCCAGTCTGCGCCGCAAGCCTGGATGCAGGATGCAAAGCCGGGGACACCCGCAGAAGCCCGCGTCGCGCCAACTCGCGCAGGATGCGAAGGCCGACGTCTCCGCAGCCCACGATCAGAAGGGTGGATTGACGACTCATCGACGCGATGATGGCATGCCGCGGCACAATGGCACTCATGAGTTTCAAGATCGACATTCAACCCGCCGGGCTCCAGTTCCGGGTTGAGCGCGACCAGGCCATCCTGCCGGCGGCCATCGCCGCGGGCATTGGCCTGCCCTACGGGTGCCGGGATGGGGCCTGCGGATCCTGCAAGAGCCGACTGGTCAGTGGTCGCGTGATCCACGGCGCCCACCAGGCCAAGGCCCTGTCTTTGCAGGAAGAGGAGGATGGGTTCATCCTCACCTGCTGCGCCACGCCCCAGTCCGACTGCGTCGTGGAATCGCGCAGCGTGGCTGCGGCCGGCGAGTTCCCCATCGTCAAGATGCCGGTGCGCGTGGCCAGCCTGCAGCGGGCGGCCCCCGATGTGATGATTGTTCGGCTGCAGCTTCCGGCCAACGCAGCCTTCGAATACAAGGCCGGCCAGTATGTGGAGTTCCTCCTGCGGGACGGCAAGCGGCGCGCCTACAGCATGGCCAATGCCGGCCATCTGCGGGGTGACCCGCCTCAGATCGAGCTGCACGTGCGACACATGCCCGGCGGTCTCTTCACCGACGCGCTGTTTTCCACGGTCAAGGAAAAGGACATCATGCGGGTCGAGGGGCCCTTCGGCTCATTCTGGCTGCGTCAGGATTCGCCGCGGCCGGTCGTTCTGCTGGCCTCGGGCACCGGCTTTGCGCCGATCAAGGCCCTGATCGAGCAGATGCAGCTCAACAAGGAAAGCCGCCCGGTCACCCTGTACTGGGGCTGCCGAGGCCTCGGCGACCTCTATTTGCACGACTGGGCAAGTCAGGCCTGCCGGAGCCTGCCGCAATTGCGCTACATCCCGGTGCTCAGTGAGCCGGACGACACATGGCGTGGCCGGACCGGATTGGTCCACCAGGCCGTGATGGCCGACCTTGCGGACCTTTCGGGCCATGAGGTCTACGCCTGCGGGGCGCCGGTGATGGTGGAGGCTGCGCGGCGCGACTTTTCAGCGCAATGCGGCTTGCCGCCTGAGCATTTCCACGCAGACTCCTTCACCTCAGAAGCCGACAGGGCTTGAGGGAAGCCGAGCCCGGCTTCAGACCTGGCCATCGGACTCGTCGAGCGATCGCAGCCACTGCAGCTTTTCGCGAAGCCGGATCTCCAGCCCACGCTCGCTCGGTTCGTACCAGCGGGGCGGCTCCACCCCATCGGGAAGGCAGTTCATGCCGGCCGGGTATCCCTGAGGCTCATCATGGGCGCAGCGATAGCCCCGCCCGTAACCCATCTGGCGTTGCAGAGCCGATGCCGCTTGACGCAGGTGAATCGGCACGGGCAGGGAACCCGTGGCACGCACGAAGGCTCGGGCCTGCTTCCAGGCCTGATGCGAGGCGTTGCTCTTGGGCGCCAGGGCCAGATAGACGGCAGCCTGCGCCATCGCCAGCTCCCCCTCGGGCAGACCCAGCCTGTCCACCGCCTCGGCTGCATTGAGAGCCAATTGCAGGGCCCTGGGGTCCGCGTTGCCGATGTCTTCACTGGCCATGGCGACCATTCGGCGAGTGACCTGCCGGGGATCCACACCGCCATCGATCAGTCGCGCCATCCAATAGAGTGCCGCATCAGGCTGTGAGCTGCGAAGGCTCTTGTGCAAGGCGCTGATCTGGTCGTAGTAGTGGTCGCCGGCGCCATCGCTGCGACGCAGGGAAGGGCTGGTGCTGGTCCGGACAAACTCGGCATCGATCACGGGGTCAGCCGCACAGTCCGCTGCAATGCGCCCGGTCGCGCGGGCGGCGAGCGCCACCTGCTCCAGAAGGTTGAGAAAGCGCCTCCCGTCGCCATCCGCATAGGCCACCAGGAGATCCGTGGCCGCGTCGTCAAGCGTTTCGGGGACCAGGCCCAGCGCACGCATGGCTCGATGGGACAGCTGGATGAATTCCGGCCGCGTCAGGGGCTCCAGCTCATACACCTGCGCCCGAGACAGCAGCGCGTTCGTCACCTGCAGCCCTGGATGCTCGGTCGTGCCACCCATGAGGACGACCAGGCCCGATTCGACGTGGGGCAGCAGCGCATCCTGTTGAGTTCGGCTGAAGGCATGGATCTCATCGATGAACACCACCGTTCCCCGCTGCCGCCGATGCAGCTGGTCACGCGCAGACTCGATGACGGCACGGATCTCCTTGACCCCGGCGCTGACGGCCGAGATCGCCAGAAACTGACTTTGGGTGGCCTTGGCCGCGAGACGGGCGATCGTGGTCTTGCCCACGCCCGGCGGGCCCCAGAGGATGCACGAGTGCAGGCGCCCGGACTCGAAGGCCAGCCTCAGGGGACGCTGCGGCCCGAGCAAATGCGACTGTCCAAGGACATCGTCGAGGCACTGCGGCCGCAGCCTCTCGGCCAGCGGCGCGTTCGGGCTTTCGGGCTGAGCCGGCTCGCCGCCGGGTGGCGGCTGAGGGCCAAAGAGGTCGCTCACGGCTGCTCGATCAGATCGGCACCGCGGGGAACGGTGAAGGTCAGACGCTGGGGCGGCAGCGGCAGATTGAGCCGCACCGATCGGAATTCCAGCACCGAGCGCTGATCCATCGCGTCCTCGATCTCCACCACGGCCAGCACGCCTGCGCGAAAGCCGATCCGAAGGCTCCTGAAGCCCGATTGTTCCTGACGAGGGTTGGCCCTGACCCAATCGACACCCTGCGATGAAGGCTCCAGACTGAGCCTGAATTCGCGCTCCAGGCCGGCTCCGGCCAACAGCGCAGCCGGCGTGGCCATGAGCGCCGCCGTCTGGGGTCGGGAGATCACCTGGTTGAGGTCGGGGTCGTGCATCCACAACCGCTGCCCGTCAGCGAGGATCGTCTGCTCAAAAGGTCGCAGGTAGTTGAAGCGAAATCTGTTGGGCCTGACGAATTCAAAGGTGCCGCTCGAGACACGCCGCTTCTTTCCATCCGGCGACATCACCGTCTGCGTGAATTCGGCCTGACCCGTCTGCGCTTCACGCACGAAGGCGCGCAGGTCGTCGATCGCATCCGCCTGAGCCGGCGCCAGGATGGACAGCG
>CAYYYC010000130.1:0-266 GCA_964475695.1 uncultured Rubrivivax sp. | reverse complement strand
AATGCGCAGATGGCGCTGCACCAGGGAAATGGAGGCGCGCTTGTTCTGCAGCACCACGGCCACGGCCTGGTCATACAAGGGATCGCTTTCGCCGTCTCCGCCCGAGGCCGCGCCAAGCCCACCGGAGTCACCGCCATCCCCGTCAAGAGTACCCCCCTCCAGGATCCCTTCGATCATGTTTGGCGGTCCCTGGGTCTTGAGGAAATCGACCACCCGGTGCACCTCCTCATCACTGACAAAGGCGCCATGCACCCGCACGGGCAAGC
>CAYYYC010000129.1:5878-6190 GCA_964475695.1 uncultured Rubrivivax sp. | reverse complement strand
ACGGCTCTCGGGGGCGCGGATCGCGCCGAGGGCACGGCGGTGGCGGGGCTGCGGGGGCAGATGGGTGTGGATGTGTCGGTGGTCGCGCCGATGGGAGCTGGCACTGAAGACCTCCTGCGGCTCCCTCTGGCCGATTTCAATGTCGTGCTCTACGGGGAAACGGGCGGCACTGCGGCACAGTGGCTGTTGCGGCAGTTCCGCCAACCACTGGTCCGCAGCACGCCGATCGGTGTCAAGGGGACCCGCGCCTTCATCGATGAGGTTGCCTCGGTGGTTTCCTCGCTCGGTGGGCTCACCCAAGCGGTCCCGGCG
>CAYYYC010000129.1:5118-5868 GCA_964475695.1 uncultured Rubrivivax sp. | reverse complement strand
GAACAATCCAGGGCGCCGTGGTATTCGAGATCGGTGGACTCCACCTACCTCACGGGCAAGCGCGTCTTCATTTTTGGCGATGCCACTCACGCTGTGGCGGCGGCTCGCGTCGCAGCCAGCGAGATCGGGTTTGAGGTGGTCGGCCTGGGAACCTACAGCCGCGAGCAGGCCCGCGATGTGAGGGAGGCGGCCACATCGCTTGGGCTGGAAGCGTTGATCACGGACGATTACCTCGAGGTTGAGCAGCGGGTGTCCGAGCTTCAGCCCGACCTGGTGCTGGGCACGCAGATGGAGCGCCACATCGCCAAACGGCTGGGCATTCCCTGTGCAGTCATCTCGGCGCCGGTCCATGTGCAGGACTTTCCCGCACGCTACGCGCCACAGATGGGCTTTGAAGGCGCCAATGTGCTTTTCGACACATGGGTCCACCCCTTGATGATGGGGCTTGAAGAGCACCTGCTGCAGATGTTCAAGGATGACTTCGAGTTCCATCAGGATGCCACGGCATCGCACCTGGGCGGCCCGGCGCGCGCAGCTTTGCCTGCTGCGGCTGCGACCACCGCGCCTGCCCAACGATCCGAATCGCCACCCCAGAGTGCCGGCGAGCCAGACACCAGCCCGCCGCCTCCACAGAAGGCGGTGGCCGGGAGTGTGCTGGTCGGCAACGGAGACATCAGTTGGAGCCGCGATGGCGAGCTCGAGCTCAGAAAGATTCCCTTCTTCGTGCGAGGCAAGGCCAAGCGCAACACC
>CAYYYC010000129.1:989-5108 GCA_964475695.1 uncultured Rubrivivax sp. | reverse complement strand
GCGGCGGCGCAGGGCATCACGGTGATCACGGTCGAGACTCTTTATGACGCCAAGGCCCACTTCAGCCGCTGACTGGGGCCAGGAGCCCTCCATCCGAGTGGTCATCGTCACGATGGACAGCCACCTGAGTTCGGCCGCCGCGCGCGCCAATCGGCAGCTTGCGCAGCCGCTGCCGGGGCTCCAGTTGTCAGTGCATGCCGCCTCGCAATGGGCCGACAGTCCAGCTCTGCTGCAGGACTGCCTGCGCGACATCGGACAGGCCGACATCGTGGTGGCCTCCATGCTGTTCATGGAAGACCACTACATCCCGCTGCTGCAGGCGCTGCAGAACCGCCGAGAACATTGCGATGCCATGGTCTGCATCATGTCGGCCTCGGAGGTGACGCGACTGACTCGGCTGGGCAAGTTCGACATGCAGGCGCCTCAGACTGGGGCCGTGGCCTTCCTCAAGAGCCTTCGGGGAAGGCATGGCCAGGGTGAAGCGGCCGGCGGCAAGTCCAGCGCAGGCGAGCGGCAGATGAAGATGCTTCGTCGGCTGCCCAAGATCCTGAAGTTCATTCCGGGTACGGCCCAGGATGTGAGGGCCTATTTCCTGTGCCTGCAGTACTGGCTCTCCGGTTCGGACGCCAATATCGCGGGGCTGGTTCACTTTCTGGTGGACCGCTATGCGGCCGGTCCTCGCGCGCATCTCAGAGGCCGGGCACGACCCCCAGAGCCCATGGACTACCCGGAGGTGGGCGTGTACCACCCGCGGATGAGCCACGAGGGTGCCGTGGGAAAGATGGCCCGCACGGTCGATGCCCTGCCCAGCACGGCCACCACCGGATCGCGCGGCACCGTGGGACTGTTGCTCATGCGCTCGTACCTGCTGGCGGGCAACACCGCCCACTACGACGGCGTGATCACCGCGCTGGAGGCGCGCGGGCTGCGGGTGATTCCCGCGTTCGCCTCAGGCCTGGACATGCGCCCGGCCATCGAGGCTTTTCACATGAAGGACGGCCGCAGCTCGATCGATGCCCTGCTCTCGCTGACCGCCTTCTCCCTCGTCGGAGGGCCGGCCTACAACGACAACAAGGCCGCCGAGGAGATCCTCGGGCGGCTGGATGTTCCCTATTTCGCCTCGTACCCGGTGGAATTCCAGACCCTGGACCAGTGGGGAGGCTCCGACCGTGGGCTTCTGCCTGTGGAGGCCACGATGATGGTGGCCATCCCCGAGCTCGACGGCTCCAGCGGGGCCATGGTGTTTGGTGGGCGAAGCAGTGCGGGCAAGGTGGCCTGCCAAGGCTGCTCCCACCGATGCACCTTCGAGAATGCGCCAGATGCCCACGACATGCACAGCTGCATCGAGCGCGCCGACATGCTTGCCGCGCGCATGGGACGCCTGGTAGACCTGCGCCGGGCCAAGCGGGCCGACAAGCGCATTGCTCTGGTGATCTTCAACTTCCCGCCCAATGCGGGCAACACGGGCACCGCGGCCTTCCTGTCGGTCTTTGAATCGCTGCACAACACGCTGCGCATGCTGGCTCAGGAAGGCTACACAGTCAGCGTTCCGCAAACGGTGGATGAGCTTCGCGAGCAAGTCATTCGGGGCAATGCCGAAACCTACGGTGCCATGGCCAATGTGCACGCGCTTATCGGGGCCGATGAGCATGTGCGTCGTGAGAAGCATCTGGCGGAAATTGAGGCCCAATGGGGCCCCTCCCCCGGACGCCAACAAACCGATGGCCGCCACATCTGGGTGCTGGGGCGGCAATTCGGCAATGTCTTCGTCGGTATCCAGCCCGCCTTCGGCTACGAAGGCGACCCGATGCGACTGCTGTTCGAAAAGGGATTCGCGCCAACCCATGCCTTCAGCGCGTTCTATCGATGGCTGCGCGAGGACTTCAACGCGCATGCCGTCCTGCACTTCGGCACCCATGGCGCGCTGGAGTTCATGCCCGGCAAGCAGACCGGCATGACGGGCAACTGCTGGCCCGACCGGCTCATCGGCGATTTGCCCAATCTCTATCTCTACGCGGCCAACAACCCATCGGAAGGCACCGTGGCCAAGCGCCGCGCCGCAGCCACGCTCATCAGCTACCTGACTCCGCCTGTGGCGCAGGCCGACCTCTACAAGGGCCTGGCCGACCTGCAGGCGATGGTGGAGCGATACCGAGGCCTGGAGCCCGCTGTGTTGGATGGCGCCGAAGGTCAGGACCTGCTTGAAATGATCCGCCAGCAGGCGTTGGAATTGGAGCTTGTGGAGACTCCGCAGGCATGGGAAGCCCTCAATGGCGATGCCGTCAGTTGGCTCAACGATCGTCTGCTTGAGGTTCGGTACACGCTGATTCCCCACGGGTTGCATGTGGTTGGGCAGCCCCCATCGGCCGCCGAGCGGGTCGATATGCTTCTGGCCCTGGCCGCCTCCTGCCATGACTCCCACCCGCCAAGGCAATGGCTGGAGTGTCTGGTTGATGGGACTGCGGCTGACGATGTGCTCCGCCGTATGGGCCTGCCCGCGGATGCAGAACAGACTGCGCTGCTGCACCGCCTGGCCGCATCGGATCGCCTGCTCGCGCAGGATTTCGAACTGCAGGGAATCTTCAAGGGATTGGAGGGGCGGTTCATCCGTCCCGCTCCGGGCGGCGATATGGTGCGCACGCCTGAAATCTTGCCGACAGGACGCAACCTGCACGGTTTCGACCCTTTCCGAATCCCCAGTGCCTATGCGGTGCGGGATGGTGCGCGACAGGCGCAGCGCCTACTGGCCCGTCATGTCAGCGACGGTCACGGCATGCCCGAGAGCATCGCTCTGGTGCTTTGGGGGACCGACAACCTCAAGAGTGAGGGCGGACCAATTGCCCAGGCTCTGGCGCTGATGGGAGCCAAGCCTAGATTCGACAGCTACGGGCGTCTGGCCGGGGCCGAACTCATCGGACTGAGCGATCTGGGCCGCCCGCGGATCGACGTCGTCATCACGATATCGGGCATCTTCCGCGACCTGTTGCCACTTCAGATCAAGCTGCTTGCCGAGGCCGCCTATCTGGCCGCAGCGGCCGATGAGCCCCTGGAGATGAACCATGTCCGCCGCCATGCGCTGGATTACCAAAAACAGCATGGTTGCGACCTGGAGACGGCCGCCCTGAGAGTGTTTGGCAACGCCGATGGGGCCTATGGTGCCAATGTGGGCAACCTGGTGGACAACGCGCAATGGGATGACGGTCAGGAGTTGGCCGAGACCTACAGCCGCCGCAAGGGATTTGCCTACGGGAGGGCAGGAAAGCCGACGGCGCAAGGCGAACTGCTGCGCAGTGTTCTGGCTGATGTCAGTCTGGCCTACCAGAACCTGGAGTCGGTGGAACTTGGCGTGACGACGATCGACACCTACTTCGACACGCTGGGCGGCATCAGCAAGGCGATCCAGCGGGCCAAGGGCGACGGCGCGGTCGCGCCGGTCTACATCGGAGACCAAACCCGCGACACGCACGGGGGCGGCACGGTGCGCACCCTGACTGAGCAGGTGGCTCTGGAGACGCGCACCCGCATGCTCAACCCCAAGTGGTACGAGGGCATGCTCAAGCACGGCTACGAGGGCGTGCGGCAGATCGAGGTGCATGTCACCAACACGTTGGGTTGGTCGGCAACCACCGGACAGGTACAGCCCTGGGTGTATCAGCAACTCTCCGAGACCTTCATGCTCGACCCGCAGATGCGGGATCGTCTGGCGAGGCTCAACCCCACAGCTTCTGCCCGCGTGGCCAATCGGCTGCTCGAGGCTTATGAACGGAACTACTGGCAGCCCGATGAGGCCACGCTGGAGGCCCTGCGACGCGCAGGCGAGGAGCTCGAGGATCGGCTCGAGGGTGTTTTTGAAGGAGAAGGCTCTTGACCACGACCCAGATACCCGTGACCCAAATCGGTCGCGGCCCAAGGCCCGCATCGTCGCCCCCTGACGGCGAAGGCTCGGTTCAGGTCCAGATGGACCCTGCGCTCAAGATCGGCACCGCAAAGGTCTTTGCCGTCTATGGCAAGGGAGGAATCGGCAAGAGCACCACCTCAAGCAATCTGAGCGCCGCCTTCTCCAAGCTCGGCAAGCGGGTGCTGCAGATCGGATGCGACCCAAAGCACGACTCCACGTTC
>CAYYYC010000129.1:0-979 GCA_964475695.1 uncultured Rubrivivax sp. | reverse complement strand
GCGGATGGTGCCCACGGTCATCGACGTTCTGGAGAGTGTGGACTTCCATCCCGAGGAGCTTCGTCCTGAGGACTTCGTCTATGAGGGCTACAACGGCGTGCTCTGTGTAGATCTCGGTGGTCGGCGTATCAGCAAGAAATGCGGAGGCTATGTCGTGGGTCAGACGGTCAAGCTTCTCAAGGAGCATCACCTGCTTGAAGACACCGATGTCGTCATCTTCGATGTGCTTGGAGATGTGGTGTGCGGGGGATTCGCCGCGCCGCTTCAGCACGCGGATCGGGCGCTGATCGTCACCGCAAACGACTTCGACTCGATATTTGCAATGAACCGCATCGTGCAGGCTATCGGAGCAAAGGCCAAGAACTACAACGTGCGATTGGGCGGGGTAATCGCCAATCGCAGCACCGACACCGACCAGATCCAGAAATTCAACGACCGAGTGGGTCTGCAGACCATGGCGCACTTTCGCGATCTGGATGTGATCCGCCGCAGCCGACTCAAGAAGGCCACACTCTTCGAGATGGAGTCCTCACCGGAGCTCGAGGCCGTGCAGAAGGAGTATCTGCAGCTGGCGGCTCGGCTGTGGGCAGGCACCGACCCGATCAGCGCCACGGCGCTCAAGGACAGGGAGATCTTCGACTTGCTGGGGTTCGACTGATGCTGGGGCAGAGCTATCTCCGGCGCCGCGGTGAGATCGAGCAGTATTTCGATCGCACGGCTGCCCAGGCCTGGGCGCGCCTGACCTCGGACGCACCCGTGAGCCGGGTGCGCGCGACAGTGCGTGCCGGGCGTGATCGCATGCGAAGCATGTTGCTGTCGTGGCTGCCCCAAGACCTGGGCGGGTGTCGGGTCCTGGATGCCGGCTGCGGCACGGGCACTTTGGCGATGGACCTGGCCCGACGCGGTGCCCAGGTGGTTGCGATCGACTTGTCCCTGAATCTGGTGGAGCCTGCCCGGGAGCGCACACGGCAGGAACTTG
>CAYYYC010000128.1:0-6201 GCA_964475695.1 uncultured Rubrivivax sp. | reverse complement strand
AGCACCAGGTAGCGACCCGCCAGCGAGATGAATGTCGTCAGCGCCGCCCCCTTGTTCCCGCGCTCCTCCTTTTCAACCTGCACCAGAAGCTCGGTTCCGTTGGAGATGGCGTCCTGAATCTTGGCGTCTCGGGCCGAAACGCCCGGCTTGAAATACTCCTTGCCGATTTCCTTGAAGGGCAAGAAGCCGTGGCGGTCTTCGCGGTAATCGACAAAACAGGCTTCCAGTGAGGGCTCGACCCGCGTGACCACGGCCTTGTAGATGTTGCCCTTCAATTTCGGTTTCGAAGTCGAGGAGCTTTTGTCCTTCGACGATCGCCAGGCGCCGCTCTTCGGGCTGCGTGGCGTTGATCAACATGCGCTTCATGTGCACTCCTGCGTCATGCCACCCGCTCCCGTGCCCTCCATGGGTCCGGCCGGCGGCGTGCCGCGCGTGCCGCACGGATCCAGAGCGATCCGGGCAGCGTTGATGGCCTGCTTGGGGTCGCGTCAGGGCCGAAAAGCCGCAAGGCAACCACGCGCAGGGCCGCTCGATGCGCAAGCCGCACGAAAGAATCCCAAAGGAATCGCCCTGGGCTGCGCTGGGCAAGCCGGCCGGAGCCTAGGCCTGCAGTTTCAGCGGCAGAGGGGCAGCGAGCAGCAAGAGACGGGGCTGAATTGGCCGCAGGGCCCTGGGCCCCTGGGTGGGGCTGACCGTCCCCGCCGCCGAGACACCGGACCCACCGCCCGAAAATCCGGGCGTCAGGCAAAGGCGGGCAAGCGGGGATGTCATGGAAAAGCGCTCGATCGGCGGCATGTTCAGCAGGCTCTTGGAGCAGGGCGACTGCCTGATTTCATCGGCAGGCAGGCGCCAGAAAACCTCGGGTTTTGAGCGCGGCGGCAGATCGGCATTCGTCACCGCAACCGCGCGGGATTCTTCTGTGGTGGCCCTTCCGGCTCAGGAACTCGGAGCCCGGTTGCATCGGCAAACCGGAGGACAGAGCGCCTTGGCACGTCGCATCACCCTTTCGGACTTTCATCCGACAGCCACGCCCTGATCTGCAGTGCCCGGGTAAACTCCCCAAGAATCAAGCACTTACTGAGCGGTTGTGACTGAGCCAATTATAGACCATGTGGCCGCACGCCAGGTGCTTGTCGATGAGGCGGGTGAGGGCCAGCGTCTGGACAACTTTCTCCTGCGCCAACTCAAAGGGGTCCCCAAGACGCACGTCTACCGCATCATCCGAAGCGGACAAGTGAGGGTGAACAAGGGCAGGGCTCAGGCGCAGACGCGTCTGAATGTGGGCGACACGGTGCGCCTTCCGCCACTTCGACTCGGTGGGCCCGAGGTCAGGCCTGGACACACCGAAGGCAGCGACCCACTTGCCGCGCCGGTTCCGGCCAGGGAGTTTGCAGTCCTGTTCGAGGACGACGAGTTCCTGGCGATCGACAAGCCCGCAGGCGTGGCGGTGCACGGTGGCTCGGGCGTGGCCCACGGCGTGATCGAGCAGCTCCGCCGCTCTCGGCCTCATGCCCGCTTCCTTGAGTTGGTTCATCGCCTGGACAAGGAGACCTCGGGGGTGCTTTTGCTGGCCAAGAAGCGCAGCGCACTGCTCAACCTGCAGGCTCAGTTCAGACGCACGCCTGAGAGGCTGCCGGTGCACAAGTCCTATTGCGCCTTGGTTTGGGGCACATGGCCGAGCCGGCTCAAGGTGGTGGATCTGGCGCTGCACAAGGGCCAGGATTCGTCCGGAGAGCGCCATGTTCGCGTGGTGCCTGCCGAAAACCCCGATGGCCGCCGCTCGATTTCATTGGTTCGCGTCGAGCAGACATGGCCGTCCCGTGGCCAAGCCGATGTCGAACATGAGGCCGTGAGTCTGGTGGAGGTGACCATCAAGACCGGACGCACCCACCAGATCCGGGTGCACCTGGCGCATCACGGCCATGCGATCGTGGGTGACCCCAAGTACGGCGACTTTGCCCGCAATCGCCAAATGGCTCGCGGGCCACTGCGCTTCGCGCGCATGTTCCTCCATGCCCGTTCGGTGACGCTGGATCATCCGGTCAGTGCCCAACGCCTGACCCTGCAGGCTCCACTGCCACAGGAGTGCGCTGCCGTTCTGGCCAGGCTGTCGGCACCGTGGCCTGAGTTGCCATGACTCGTCCTCGACGCTTTGACCTGGTTGTCTTCGATTGGGACGGCACGTTGTTCGACTCGACCGGCCTGATCGTGCGCTGCATCCAGAGCGCGTGCGCTGATCTTGGGGTTGCCGTCCCGACCCCCGAACGCGCGTCCTACGTCATCGGCCTGGGCTTGCGCGATGCGCTGCAGCATGCCGTGCCTGACCTCGAGGCGAACCGCTACGGGGAGCTCGCCCAACGCTACCGCCACCATTACGTCAGCGCCCAGAATGAGCTGAGCCTGTTCCCCGGGACCCTTGAGATGCTGGGCGAACTCAAGTCTCGACACCACTGGCTTGGCGTGGCCACGGGCAAGGGACGCCAGGGCCTGGACGAGGCGCTCTCCCACGCGCAACTCACGGGCGTCTTTGACGGCACCCGCACCGCTGATGAGACCGCCTCCAAGCCCGATCCGAGAATGCTGTTGGAGCTCATCGCGGAGTTCGGGGTGGACCCCCGGCGCACTCTGATGATCGGGGACACCACCCACGACCTTCAGCTGGCGCTCAATGCGGGAACGGCCAGCCTCGGTGTGAGCTTCGGCGCGCATGACCCCGAGTCCTTTGGCCAATATGGGCCCTTGGAGGTCCTGCACTCCACGGCTGAACTGAGCCGGTGGCTGCGGCTCAACGCCTAGGCGGCGCACAGGCATGAGCAGCGAGGACAAGCGACAGGGCCGGGGCGTTGCGCAAGACCTCTGCGCCTCCGAGCGGCTGTCCGAGCGTGGCTTGGCTCTTGTGTTTGATGTCCTGTGGCAGGGCCAGCCTGTGCGCGCCTTTGCGCTTCGCATGGGTGGGCGTGTTGTCGCCTATCTCAACCGTTGCGCCCACATGCCCGCCGAGATGGACTGGAACCCTGGGCAATTCCTCGATTCCCAGGGGCAATGGATCATCTGCTCCATCCACGGAGCCCTTTACGATCCGGGCAGCGGAGAGTGCGTCGCCGGACCCTGCACAGGCCGAAGGCTGGTCCGGCTGGAAACCATTGAGCGTGATGGCAGGATCGCTTGGTATCCTTCCGAACACGCAAAGCCCATGAGTCTTGAATGAGCGAAGACCCCACGCAGATCAACCCGCTGAGCGACAGGCATCCGCCCCAGGACCCGCCGGCGGCCGGCGGCCGACCGCAAAGTCCTGAAGCCTTGGAAAGGGTATTGAACGAGCTCATCAGGGAGCGCCGTGCCGAGCGGCGTTGGCGATCTGCCTTCCGGATGGCCTGGCTGCTGGTGGCTGTCTGCCTGATCTGGGTCTTCTGGCCCGGGCGAGGGATGGGTGCGGTGCCGGCCGGCCCCCACACCGCGATGGTCGACTTGCGCGGTGAGATTCAACCTGAGGGCCTGGCCAGCGCCGAAGCCGTCATCAGCGCTCTTCGGGACGCGTTTTCCAACCCCAATTCCCAGGCGGTGCTGCTTCGGATCAACAGCCCCGGCGGCTCTCCCGTGCAGGCGGGTCTCATCAACGACGAGATTCGCCGGCTCAAGGAGCAGCACCAGAAGAAGGTGTACGCGGTCGTCGAGGAGATCTGCGCCTCGGGCGCGTACTACGTCGCCGTGGCTGCAGACGAGATCTATGTCGACAAGGCCAGCCTCGTGGGATCGATCGGCGTGCTGATGGAGGGCTTTGGCTTCGTCGGCCTGATGGAGAAATTGGGCGTCGAGCGTCGCCTGATCACAGCCGGGGAAAACAAGGGGATGCTCGACCCCTTCACTGTCCAGACTCCGCGCGAGCGGGATCATGCCCAGGCTCTGATCGACCAGATACACAGGCAGTTCATTGCTGTCGTCAAGGAGGGGCGCTCAGGGCGCTTGAAGGCCACCGGGCAGACTTTCTCTGGCCTCTACTGGAATGGCGAGGAAGCGGTGCGCATGGGCTTGGCCGATGGCCTGGGCAGTGTGGACTTCGTGGCTCGCGAGAAGATTGAGGCTCCCGCGGTCGTCGACTACAGCACACGCGAAAACGTGGCCGAGCGTCTGGCCAAGCGGTTCGGCGCCTCGGTTGGCGCGGGGGCGATGCACGCCCTTCGCGCCATGGGCGGCGATGGACGAGCGGGCGGTTCGCCCCCCGGCGCCACCCCGGTGCGCTGAGCTCCCAATCGATTGGGCCTTCGCCGGCGATGTCCGACCTCGCATTCCTGGCTTTGCAGCATCTGCTGCCCAAGCGGGCACTCACGACAGCGATGGGCTCGCTGGCGCGTTGGCGCGGTGGAGCGGCCACGACCGCGGCCATCGCCTGGTTCGCTCGTCGATACGGCGTGGACATGAGCGAGGCGGCCGAGCCCGACATCCATCGCTACGACACATTCAACGACTTCTTCACCCGGGCACTGCGGCACGGCGCCCGCCCGTTGGCTGACGCGCCCTGGGTGTGCCCGGTGGACGGGGCGATCAGCCAGTTCGGCGCCATCGACGGCAATCAGATTCTGCAGGCCAAGGGCCATGTCTACAGCACCCGCGCGCTTCTTGGGGGTGATGAGGCGCTGGCCGAAGAGTTCGCCGGAGGGTCCTTTGCCACCCTCTACCTCAGCCCCCGGGACTACCACCGCATACACATGCCGTGCGCAGGGCGGTTGCGCCTCATGGTGCACGTGCCGGGCGACCTTTTCTCGGTCAACCCGGCGACTGCCCGCGCGGTGCCGGGCCTGTTTGCGCGCAATGAGCGTGTGGCTTGCGTCTTCGACACCTCGGCAGGTCCGCTGGCCCTGGTCCTGGTGGGGGCCACTGTGGTCGGCAGCATGGCCACGGTTTGGCATGGCACCGTCAGTCCGCCTCGCTTGGGCGTGGTTCGCCAATGGCGCTACCCGGATCGGTCGATCGAACTTGCCCAGGGTCAGGAACTGGGCCGTTTCATGCTCGGCTCGACCGTGGTCCTGCTGTGGCCGCGCGACACCGCAGGGATGAACTTCAACGAAAATTGGGCGCCCGGCGGCGCGGTCCGCATGGGCCAGGCCATGGCCCGGCGAGTCCCTTCAACAACACATCAGGAGGCATGACCATGCTCGGACTCATGCAGCAGCAGGAACTGCTGATCTCGTCGCTTTTGATGCACGCTGAGCGTCACCATCCTGAACAGGAGATCGTCTCCCGGCGTGTGGAGGGCGATATCCACCGCTGCAGCTATCGCGACCTGGCCGCGCGCGCAAGAAAAATGGCCAAGGCATTGCAGTCGCTCGGGGTCAAGCCATCCGACCGGGTGGCCACTCTGGCCTGGAACGGCTACCGCCACATGGAGCTGTATTTCGCGGTCTCGGGGATAGGGTCGATCCTGCACACCGTCAACCCCCGCCTGCATCCGGACCAGGTGGTTTGGATCGCAGACCATGCCGAAGACCAGGTTCTGTTCTTTGACCTGACATTCCTGCCCCTGATCGCCGCCGTGGCTTCGCGCACCAAGACCGTCCGGCATTGGGTGGCGATGACCGATCGCGCCCACCTGCCCGAAGGCGCCAAGGACATTCCCAATCTGCTGGTTTATGAGGACCTGATTGATGCACAGCCCGAAGGCCACTTCGAGTGGCCGACTTTCGATGAGCGCACGGCTTCCTCGCTTTGCTACACCAGCGGCACCACAGGCAATCCCAAGGGCGTTCTTTACAGCCACCGCTCGACCATCCTGCACACCTTGGCAGCCGCCTCGCCCGACGCACTGAACTGCTCGGCCCGCGATGTGATCCTCCCGGTGGTCCCGATGTTCCACGTCAATGCCTGGGGCCTGCCCTACGTGGCGTGCATGACCGGGGCCAAGATGGTGTTTCCCGGTGGCGCACTGGACGGAAAGTCGCTTTATGAGCTCTTCGAGGCAGAAAAGGTCACTCTCAGCGCGGGCGTGCCCACGGTCTGGCAGGCGCTGCTGGCCCACACTGGCGCAAACCGGCTGAAGTTCAGCTCGATGCGTCGCACCGTGATCGGTGGCTCGGCCTGTCCGCCGGCCATGATCCATGCGTTCAAGGAGCAGTACGACGTGGATGTCATTCACGCATGGGGAATGACGGAGATGAGCCCGCGGGGCACAGCCTCGACCTTCAAGTCGCGCCACCTGTCCCTGAG
>CAYYYC010000127.1:2448-6231 GCA_964475695.1 uncultured Rubrivivax sp. | reverse complement strand
TCGACCGACTTGCCGTAGCGCACCTTGTAGAAGTCGCCGATGGTCAGCAGGTTCATCCGGTAGAAGAGCTTGGCAAACAGCAGCGCAGCCAGCACGAGGCAGACCGAGGCGCCGAAGGGGTCCCCGGGTATCCCGGACAGGCCATCACGCGCGAAGGTGGCTGAGACCGACAGGACGGTCTCAGCGCCGAACCATGTGGCAAACACCGTGGCCACGTTCATGTACAGCGGCAGGCTGCGCCCGGCAATGAGGTAATCCTTGGCGCTGTGCACCCGGCGGGCGGCCAGGAGGCCGATGCCGATGGTCACCAGCATGTACACGACAACGAAGGTCACGAGCATTTTCAGGCACTCCCTCTAGATCGCATTCTTGGTCCGTGGCTGACGCCGGATCACGCCAGCCTGACGATGCCGAGCACATGCCAAACGAGCACACCCAGCACCGCCACCGAAAAACCGGCCAGGCCCCAGACGGCAGCCAGGAGCACCCGGTGGGTGCGCCGCTGCTGGGCCAGCATCTCCTCCAGGATTGTCTCGCGACTCGCCCCTGCTCCACGGGAGAGGCTCTGGTGCACCAGGCGGGGGAGTTCCGGCAGGATGTGGGCATAGCGGGGCGCTTCGGTTTTCAAGGCAGCCAGGAATCCGCGCCAGCCGATCTGCTCGTTCATCCAACGCTCCAGGAAGGGCTTGGCCGTGCTCCACAGGTCGAGCTCAGGGTCCAGCTGCCTGCCCAACCCCTCGACATTGAGCAGGGTCTTCTGCAACAGCACCAACTGGGGCTGTATCTCCACATTGAACCGCCGCGAGGTCTGAAAAAGCCGCATGAGCACCTGCCCAAGCGAAATGTCCTTCAGGGGGCGATCGAAGTGTGGCTCACAGACCGCACGAATCGCACCCTCCAGTTCGTTGACGCGGGTGTCTGCGGGAACCCAGCCGCTTTCGATGTGCAGTTCGGCCACGCGCTTGTAGTCGCGGCGGAAGAAAGCGATGAAATTCTGCGCCAGGTAGTCCTTATCGACCTCCGTCAGCGTGCCGATGATCCCGAAGTCCAGCGCAATGTAGCGACCGAGCGTGGCCGGCTCGACGCTGACCATGATGTTCCCAGGGTGCATGTCGGCGTGGAAGAAGCCATCCCGAAAGACCTGGGTGAAGAAGATCGTCACGCCATCGCGGGCCAGCTTCCTGATGTCGACGCCCGACTCCTGGAGACGGGCCATCTGGCTGATCGGAACCCCCTTCATGCGCTCCATCACGATGACACTGTCGCGACAGTAGTCCCACATCATTTCGGGGATGAGGATGATGTCCATGCCCTGCATGTTTCGGCGCAGCTGCGCGGCATTTGCGGCTTCACGCAGCAGGTCGAGTTCGTCATGGAGATACATGTCGAACTCGGCCACAACCTCCCGCGGCTTGAGTCGTTTGCCATCGCCGCTCAGCCTCTCGACCCAGGCTGCCAGCCGGTGGAGCAGAGCCAAATCGTCCTCGATGGCCCTCAGCATGCCCGGCCTGAGAACCTTCACGGCCACCTCGCGGCCGTCCCGCAGGGTCGCAAAGTGCACCTGGGCAATGGAGGCGCTGGCCACGGGCACGGGGTCAAACTCAGCGAACAGCTCTCCGACGGGACGCCCGAGCCCCCTTTCGATCATGGCCACGGATTGGGCACTCGGGAAAGGAGGCACCCGATCCTGCAGCTTTGAGAGCTCATCCGCGATGTCGGCGGGCACCAGGTCGCGGCGCGTCGAGAGCACCGGCCCGAACTTCACGAAGATCGGCCCCAGGCGCTCCAAGGCCATCCGCAGCCGCTGCCCTCGCGACTGGTCATAACGCCTGCCCGTCGACGCCAGACGCGACAGCAGCCGAACCCAAGGCTGGCGAAAGCCCGACAACGCAATGTCGTCAACGCCAAAGCGCAGCAGCGTCAAGACAATGCGCATCAGCCGTGCGAACTGACGCAGAGATCCGCCCATCAGCGTGTGCCCACCGGGCCGGTGAAACGCCTGGCCGCACCCCGCAGTGCCTGCGCCAAAGCACGCCCCCATGCCTGCAGTTGCGCCGCCGGCACCGGGCCAAACACCCGCTCGAGGTCTGCGGCCAGATCCCAGCGCAGGTTCTCCGCCAACCAGTTCACATCGGCGGCCAACTGCGCCTGGCCCACCAATCGCATCGGCGGTGTTGGGCCGCCGAACAGCCCGGCAAACAGCTCGACCGGGTTGCGACTGTCCAGCACCACCTCCAGGTCGGGTGCGCAAGCCTGTGGCGGCGGTGCCGAATCCGGGGGCGTGGCCAACTCCAGCAGGCCTGCCGGAGTGATCAGCATCTCCAGCGGCGGGGGGGCGGGAAGCAACCCTTGGAGCACACGCGGCCACCCGTCCGGCGTGACGCGCAGGCGCTTGCCCGCGTGAGCGCTGAGCCTTTGCGCCGCCACCGGCTCGGACGCAAGCACATGGTTGAGCAGCAGCAGCAGACGCTGTCTGCCCTCGTGGTCAAGCATCTCCAGCAGACCGGTCAAGGATGGCGGCGAAAGGCGATCGGACATGGGTGGATTCTGACATCCCGATGGCTCCAGACATGGCGCTACCATCGCCGACACGGAGACAGCATGAACACCTTCATCCTTCCTGTCATCATGGCCGGCGGATCGGGCACGCGCCTGTGGCCGCTTTCGCGCGCGGGCCACCCCAAGCAGTTCCTTGAACTCCTCGGGTCGCAATCCCAGGGCGCCACCCTGTTTCAACAGGCCGTCGGCAGACTGCGCGATCTGGCATCCGAAGGTCTGCAGACCGATGCGCCCTTGGTGCTTGCCCATGAGGACCACCGATTCGTTGTCCTCGAACAGATGCGCCAGATCGGCTGCCAGCCGCGCGCCGTGTTGTTGGAGCCCCAGGCCAGAAACACGGCTCCTGCCCTCACCCTGGCGGCGCTGGAGGCGGTCCAGGGCGGTCAGGACCCGATTCTGGTCGTCACTCCCGCAGACCAGACGGTCTCCAACGAGCCAGCCTTGCGGGCCGCATTGGGGCGGGCGATTGCCACGGCACGGGACGGCACCATCGTCACGCTCGGTGTCCGCCCAGACCATGCGGCCACAGGCTACGGCTACATCCTCAGCGATTCATCCCCAGGCCCCCAAGGCGACCATCCGGTGATGGCTTTCGTCGAAAAGCCTGACGCGGCCACTGCCGCGCGCTTTCTGGCTGATGGGCGCTACAGCTGGAACAGCGGCATGTTCGTGCTGCGGGCCTCGAGCTGGCTCAAGGCCCTGCGGGACTTCCGTCCCGACATTGAAGCCGCCGTCACTGCCGCATGGGCTGCCCGGCAATCGGACCAGGCCTTCATGCGACCGCAGGCCGCACTGTTCCAGGCGGTTGCGGCCGAGTCGATCGACTTCGCAGTGATGGAGAAATGCCCGGGATCCCCCCATCGTTTGCGCGTGGTCGAACTGGAAGCCGGCTGGAATGATCTCGGCGCTTGGGATGCGGTGTGGCAAGTCAGCTCGCGCGACGCCTCCGGCAACGCCACCGTGGGGGACGTCATCATCCGCGACAGCAGAAACCTTCTGGTTCACGCCACCAGCCGCCTCGTGGGCATCGTCGGCCTTGACGACGCGGTGATCGTGGAGACGCCCGATGCGGTGCTTGTGGCGGATCGGTCCCGAAGCCAGGAGGTCAAGCAGATCGTGGCCTCGCTGACGGCCCACCGGCGCGAAGAACACGCAACCCACCGCAAGGTGCACCGACCCTGGGGCTGGTACGACAGCATCGACCAGGGCCCGGGTTTTCAGGTC
>CAYYYC010000127.1:0-2438 GCA_964475695.1 uncultured Rubrivivax sp. | reverse complement strand
CAAGCGCATCATGGTCAATGCGGGCGCCTCACTGAGCCTGCAATTGCACAGACACCGCGCCGAGCATTGGATCGTCGTCAGCGGGACGGCCGAGGTCACCAACGGCGACCAGCAGATCACACTGAGCGCAAACCAGAGCACCTATATCCCGCAGGGCCAAAAACATCGCCTGTCCAATCCCGGGCAAGCGCCGCTGGAAATCATCGAGGTGCAGTCGGGAAGCTACCTCGGTGAGGACGACATCGTGCGTTTCGAGGACAGCTACGGCAGAACCTGAAGGGCGCCCAAGCCGCCTCAGCACTTGATGCCGACGTGCAGCGCCACCACACCCGCGCTGAGTCTGTGGACATCGACATGCCCAAACCCGGTCGCCTTCACCATTGTCTTGAGCGACTGGGCATCGGGGTGCATGCGAATGGACTCAGCCAGGTAGCGGTAGCTCTGGGAATCGCCGGCCACAAGCTGGCCCAGCCGCGGCAGGACGCTGAAGGAATACCAGTCGTAGGCTTTGGTCAGCGGCGCAGCCACCTTGGAAAACTCCAGCACCAACAGCCGGCCACCCGGCTTGAGCACGCGACACATTTCGGCCAGCGCAGTCTCCTTGTGAGTCATGTTGCGAAGACCGAAGGCCACGCACACCCGGTCGAAGGTGTTGTCAGCATAGGGAAGGCACTGCGCGTCGCAGATGTGGGTGGGCAGGTCCAGGCCTTGATCCAACAGCCTGTCACGCCCCACTCTGAGCATCGCTTCATTGATGTCCGTGTGGACCACGAGGCCGCCAGCGCCCACAGCCCTGGCAAAGGCCCGGGACATGTCTCCCGTGCCGCCGGCGATGTCCAGAACGCGATGACCCGGCTCGACTGCAGCCACGGCCACGGCATAGGCCTTCCACGCACGGTGCAGGCCTGCCGACATCAGGTCGTTCATGAGGTCGTACTTCTGCGCCACCGAATCGAAGACGCCCCGCACCCGGGATGCCTTCTGTGACTCCTCGACGCTTTGGAATCCGAAGTGGGTGGTGCCCATGGCGGCGCTCAGTGCGGGTGCCCGTGGCCAGAGCAGCCACCGCCGGCCTCGGCCGCGCTCATCGGCGCATCGCGGCTGACGCCGGCCTGCCGGCACCGCTGCTCATACTCGGCCCAAAGCTCCTCCTGGCGCGAGCCCAGGAAGTACAGGTACTCCCAAGAGTAGATGCCGGACTGGTGTCCGTCGTCGAAGGTGGGCTGAACCGCGTAGTGGCCCACGGCCTCGATTTCGGCGATGCCCACGTGGCGCTTGCCCGTCTGCAGGACCTCCTGGCCTGGCCCGTGCCCCTGAACCTCGGCCGAAGGCGAATAGACCCGCATGAGCTCAAACGGGATCCTGAACGTCTTGCCATCCGCAAAACCGACCTCAAGCACCTTGGACTGCTGATGCAGAACCAGGCCGGTGGGCGCCGGTGTCTTGCCGGTACTCATGAACTCGACCTCCTCAAAAGTTGCGTCTGCAGCGCCCGGTCGACCCGGGGCAACTCCACCTCCAGGCGCAGGAGGTGTGACCCGCAGGCCTGGCGCTGCCGTGAACCCCAAATGGGCTGGGGGAAGTGCGGGTCATCAGCCCAGCGGGCAATGACATGCCAATGCAGATGGGCCACGACATTGCCCAGGCTGGCCAGGTTCATCTTCAGCGGCTGAAGCTCGCGGCAAACCACAGACTCCACCGCATGCACAACCCCCATGAGGGTCGAGCGCTCATCCTCGAGGAGCTGAGTCATTTCCGCGACATGCTCGTTCCAGATGACGCGCCAAAACGCGGGATGGTCGGGGTTGTCAAGCACCCGAACCACACGCCATTGGCGGCTGCGCGCCACTTCATGGACAGCTCCCGGGTCATCGCTGCCGCACAAGGCACAGGCACCGGGGAAAGCGCCTGCCGAAGTCAAACCAGCACCCTTTCAATCCCGCCGTTGTTGGCGCTGGCCACATACTGCGCCATCCAGTCCTCACCGAGGATCTGGCGAGCCATCTCCACCACGATGTAGTCCGCCTGCAGCAGACCCGAGCCGAGGTCCTCGCCATAGCGCCCCAGGCCCTGCAGACAGCTCGGGCAGGATGTCAGCACCTTGACATCCGAGCGGGCAGGCAGCGCCCCCGCGCTGCGCAGCGCTGCCTCGCCCTTGCGCAATTCCTCTTCCTTTCGGAATCGCACCTGCGTGGCGATGTCGGGTCGGGTAACGCCCAGTGTTCCCGATTCGCCGCAGCAACGCTCGCTCTTGACCACCTGCGAGCCGGCCAGCAGGGCCTTGACCGTCTTCATCGGATCCTGGAGCTTCATCGGACTGTGGCAGGGGTCGTGATACAGGTAGGCGCCGGCCGACTCCAGAGCGACTCCCTTTTCGAGCAGGAATTCGTGGATGTCCAGAATGCGCGAGCCCGGGAAGATCTTGTCGAACTCATAGC
>CAYYYC010000126.1:0-6247 GCA_964475695.1 uncultured Rubrivivax sp. | reverse complement strand
GCTGACCTCTTGCATGCCATGCAAGCGCTCTCCCAGCTGAGCTATACCCCCGAAAGATTGCCGCCTTCAAATCGCAAGCCGCCCAAAAGGACGGCCCGTGACGCTCAAGCGGCGTTCTTTCTTGAAGGCAACACACCGTTCAAGCAAGACTCTCAGTATAGCGGCATTTTCAAGCCCGCCGCAAACGCTCCAGGGCTTCCTGCCTTGAAAACAGCGCCAGCACGGCATCCACCGAGGGCGTCTGAAGCCGCCCGCACAGCAGCAGCCGCAGTGGCATGGCCAGAGCCGGCATCTTCAGCCCGTGCTCGACCAGCGTGAGCTTGATCGCTTCAGCCACCGCCGCCTGGCTCCAGTCGCAGGCCGCGAGCTTTTCGCGCAGAGATCGCAGGGCCGGGCGCACCTGCTCGGTGAGGTGCTGGTCCAGTTCGGGCTGGGCAGGCTCTGGAGCCACATGGTAGAGCTGCACCCAATCGGCAAGCTCAACCGTGGTCGCGCAGCGGTCCCTGAACAGGGCGCACTGAGCACGCAAAGCGGGCCCATCCTCCACCCCAAGCCCTCGCCGCTGCAGCTGCTGCCGCACCAGGCCGGCCAGGCGCTCGGGGCTGGCCTGCTTGAGGTGGTGCGCATTGACCCAAGCCAGCTTGGCCGGATCCCATTGGGCAGGGCTCCTGGCCAGGTGGGAGCCGTCGAACCACTGCACCATCTGCTCGCGGCTGAAGAGCTCTTCATCGCCATGACTCCAGCCCAGGCGGGCCAGGTAGTTGAGCATGGCCTCGGGCAGGTAGCCGGCCTCCTCATAGGCAGTGACGCTGACCGCGCCGCGCCGCTTGCTCAGCTTGAGCCCGTCATCCCCCAGGATGATGGGACAGTGGCCGAACTGCGGCACTGCAGCCCCCAGCGCGCGGTAGATGTTGATCTGCCAGGGCGTGTTGTTGATGTGCTCGTCGCCGCGAAACACATGGGTGATTCGCATGTCCCAGTCATCCACCACCACGGCAAAGTTGTAGGTGGGAACGCCCAGGGCACCCGGCGGCGCGGTGGCGTCGGCCGGGCGCAGAAGGATCAGGTCGTCGATCTCTTCATTGGAGATCGCAATCGGGCCCTTGACCAGGTCATCCCAGCCGACCGAACCGCTCAGTGGGTTGGCCAGGCGCACCACCGGCTGCACCCCGTCGGGCACGCTCGGCAGGACTTTTCCCGGCGCGGGGCGCCAGGTGCCGTCGTAACGGGTCTTCTCGCCTCGGGACTTCTGCCGCTCGCGCATCGCATCAAGCTCTTCGGGCGTGCACCAGCAGCGATAGGCCGTGCCCGCGGCAATCATCTGCTCGGCCACCTCGTGGTAGCGCGCCAGGCGCTGCATCTGGTAGATCGGTCCCTCATCGAAATCCAAGCCCAGCCACTTCATCGAATGCAGGATCTGCTCGGCGGATTCCTGGGTGGAACGGGCCACATCCGTGTCCTCGATGCGCAGGATGAATTGCCCGCCGTGGTGGCGGGCAAAGGCCCAGGAATACAGAGCGGTGCGCGCGGTGCCCAGGTGCAGGAAACCGGTGGGGGAAGGCGCGATGCGTGTGCGGATGGTGGGGCTCATGGAAAACGAAGCGTCTGTGGCAGGCGCCCGGCCGCAGCGCCGGCGGGGCCGCCGCGCGGTGAATCAGGGGCAGTCCAGGCCACGCGCCAGGTCAGCCTGGATGTCGGCCAAATCCTCCAGGCCCACCGCCAGGCGGACCATGCCTTGGGTGATGCCCGCGGCTTGGCGCTGGGCTTCGCTGAGTCGCCCATGCGAGGTGCTGGCCGGGTGGGTGATCGTCGTCTTGGTGTCGCCCAGGTTGGCCGTGATCGAGCAGATGCGGGTGGAGTCGATGGCCGCAAAGGCCCGCGCCCTCGCCGACTGAGCATCGCGGCCGTCAAGAACAAAGCTGACGACGGCACCGCCACAACCCGACTGCTGGCGCATGGCCAAGACATGCTGCGGGTGCGATGCCAAGCCGGGATGGTAGACGCGCTGCACGGCCGGGTGCTCCTGCAGCCACTGCGCCAGGGCCAAGGCGCGTGCGCTCTGCTCACGCATCCGGATCGACAGCGTCTCCATCCCCTTGAGAACCACCCAGGCATTGAAGGGCGAAAGGCTCATGCCGGCCGATCGCATCACCGGCACAAAGCGCCCCTCGATCAGTTCGCTGCTGCCGCAGATGGCGCCCGCAAGCACCCTGCCCTGGCCGTCGAGGTATTTCGTTCCCGAATGGATCACCAGATCGGCGCCATAGTCGATGGGCCGCTGCAGCGCGGGGGTGCAGAAACAGTTGTCCACCGCCAGCCACGCGCCGGCCTGCCTTGCGATCTCCGCCAGCGCGGCCATGTCACAGACTTCCGTCAGCGGATTGCTGGGGGTCTCGGCAAACAAGAGCCGGGTGTTGGGCCGGATGGCCGAGCGCCATTCGTCCACATCCGTCTGCGACACGAAACTCGATTGCACCCCAAACTTGCCGAACTCCGACTCGATCAGCTTGATGGTGGCGCCAAAGACGCTGCGCGAGCACACCACATGGTCGCCCGACTCAAGCAGGCCCATCACCATCAGCATCACCGCAGACATGCCGCTGGATGTGGCAATGCAGGCCTGCGCGCCCTCCAGGGCGGCCAGGCGGCGCTCCATCATGCTCACTGTCGGATTGGAGAAGCGGGAGTAGACGAAAGCCTCCTCCTCGTTGGCGAAGCGCCGCGCGGCAGCCTCGGCGCTGGGATGCACGAAGCTGCTGGTCAGATACAGGGCCTCGGAGTTTTCGCCCCACTGCGAAGGCGGCAGCCCCTCGCGCACCGCCAGGGTGTCGAGCCCAGCCCGCGCCGGCAGCCTATCGTTGCCCAAGGGTCTCGGCCTGTCCTGCGAATCCAGTGAATCCGCCATCAACTGCCCTCCTGTGCGCCCTGCAGCGCCAGCCGGCTTCGGCCCGGCCCGTCCTCGTCCTCGCCCAGGGCGGAGCGCTGCGCAGCCATGGCGGCCAGTCGGCCCTCGCTCATGTCGCCGGCGATGTAGTTGCCGTCGAAGCACGAAGCCTCGAAGCCCTGGATGGACGGATTGAGCTGGCCCACGACACGCTTCATGGCCGACACATCCTGGTAGACCAGGGCATCAGCCCCGATGAAGTCGCAGATCTCCTGCACGCTGCGCTCGTGGGCGATGAGCTCCTGCCGCGTCGGCATGTCGATGCCGTAGACATTGGGAAATCGAACCGGCGGCGCGGCCGAGGCCATGAAGACCTTGCGCGCCCCTGCCTCTCGCGCCATCTGCACGATCTCCTTGCTCGTGGTGCCGCGCACGATCGAGTCGTCCACCAGCAGCACATTGCGGCCCCTGAACTCGCTGACGATGGCATTGAGCTTCTGGCGCACTGAGCGCTTGCGCATCGACTGCCCCGGCATGATGAATGTGCGGCCCACATAGCGGTTCTTCACGAATCCCTCGCGGTAGGGCCGGCCCAGTTCCACCGACAGTTGCATGGCCGAGGGTCGGCTGGACTCGGGAATGGGAATGACCACATCAATTTCCGACGGGGGCATCATCGAAATCACCCGCTGGGCCAGGGCCTGGCCGAGATTGACCCGGGCCTGGTAGACGGAGATGCCATCGATCACTGAGTCAGGGCGCGCCAGATACACGAACTCGAAGATGCAGGGATTGAGCGAGGCTTTCTCGGCACATCGTTCGGCGTGGACGCGGCCCTCCAGGTCGACGAACAGCGCCTCACCCGGCGCCACGTCGCGCGCAGCCTTGAAGCCGCTGCCGTCCAAAGCCACGCTCTCGCTGGCCACCATCACATCGGTGCCCGCCTGCGTCTGGGCCAAGCCGTAGATCAGGGGCCGGATCCCATGCGGGTCGCGAAAGGCCAGCAATCCGTGCCCGGCGATCAGAGCCACCACCGCATAGGAGCCTCGGACGCGGCGGTGGACGCCGGCAACAGCCTGAAACACCAGCGATGGGGAGAGATCCTGCCCGCGCGCCACGCGCTCGAGCTCATGCGCCAGGATGTTGATGAGGACCTCGGTGTCGCTCTCCGTGTTGAGGTGGCGCCGATCAATGTCGAGCAGCTCGCGCTTGAGTTCGGCGGCGTTGGTCAGGTTCCCGTTGTGCACCAGGACGATTCCGTAGGGCGCATTGACATAGAACGGCTGCGCCTCCTCCTCGCTGTAGGCACTTCCCGCCGTTGGGTAGCGCACCTGCCCCAAGCCGACACGGCCGGCCAGGGCGCGCATGTTGCGGGTGCGAAAGACATCCCGGACCATGCCCCGGGACTTGTGCATGAAATAGCGGGTGTCCTGCATCGTGACGATTCCTGCGGCGTCCTGGCCGCGGTGCTGCAGCAGGAGCAGCGCGTCGTAGATCACCTGATTGACCGCCGAATGGGACATCACGCCCACAATGCCGCACATGGTGGCCTGCGCTCCTAGGAGGTTTCGGGCGCGGCATCCCGCTCCCGTTGCTGCGGCCAGCCCTCGGGCCAATAGGGCTCCAACCCGTGCAGGATGCGCTCCAGCCAGACTCGCCCCTGGCTGGACTGCCAGGCCTCATGGTCTTTCCAGGAGGTCCACCCCACGGCGGTGGCCACCACCAACAGCAGCACCACGCCGCGGACCAGCCCAAACACCAGTCCGGCCAGGCGATCCGGAAGCGCCAGCGGCGTGGCGTGCACAACCGCGCGCATGAGGCGGGCGAGCAGGGTCCACCCCACGAGCACGACGACAAAGGCAAGCACAAAGGCCAGCCCGCGATTGAGGCCCGCCTCGAGGCTCAACGGCTCCAGCAACGCCGCCACCCATGGCCAGGTGCGCTGCGCCATGAGATAGGCCACCAACCAGCCCAGCAGTGACGCGGCCTCGAAGGTCAGGCCGCGCCAGCCACCCACCAGGGCGGACAGCACCAGGATGGCCAACATCAGCGCATCGGTGATCGGCAATCCCAGAATCTGCATGGTGTGCGCCCTCAGAGCTTGAGCAGGTTGGCCTGCTGCACCCCGGCCGCCTTGATCCGGGCCTGCGCCTCCAGGGCCTCCTGTCGGCTGGGGAACGGGCCGACGCGAACCCGCGTGCGCGCCGCACCTTCAATCACCACGGACTGCGTGTAGGTCTTCAGACCCAGGCGCTCCAGCTTGGCCCTGACTTCGCGAACCGATTCGGCGTCCGCAAAGGCGCCCACCTGGACGACAAAGCGTGACTTGTCCTTGTCCTTGTCCTTTTCCGGCTCGCGCCCCGCTTCCTCGCGTTTGCCCTCCGGTGGGTTGGTGCTCTCCGCCGCCTTGGCCACATCGCCGCGCGGGGGCGGCACGACCTCGACCTCCACCGTGGCCGGCGCAGCGCCCGTGGCTCGCGCAGCCGGTTTCGGTGCGGGTGGCCTTGGCAGGAGCCGCCGCAGACGCGGGTGCAGCCAGGGGCTGCGCATGATCGCGCCTCGGGATCTCGATGGGAAGGTCCACGGGGATCGGCCGTGGCTGCGTCTGAAAGACCAGGGGAAAGCCCACCACACCAATGCCGAGCAACACGAAAGCGCCCAGCAGGCGGCGGCGGGCCTGGCTGCGGGCAGCCTCGACAGCCTCAGCCGGAGACGAGGCGACCGCTGCGCTGGGCGCCTGCGCGGCGCTCTCCGGCAATGAGCCGCTTCGGCGCAAGGATTTCAGCAGAGCCATCGGGCGAGGGGCGGTAGGGGCACTGGGTACCGTGTCCTGGGGCTACGGGTCAGCGACCGTGCGCCGAACCCAGCTTGGGCAGACCCTGGGCGAGCACGCCGCCCACGGTCCAAAACGATCCGAACACCACGATTCTATCCGCGGGGTCTGCCTGCTCCAGGGCCGCCTGCAGAGCCTGCATCGGGCTGTCGTGCACCGAGACATCGGCAGCCTGCTCCCGTGCCAAATCGCCCAACTCCTGGGCCGATGCGGCTCGGGCGGTGGGCAGGGAACAGACATGCCAGTGGCTGACCAGCGGGAGCATCAATCGCACCACCTGCCGCAGGTCCTTGTCGCGCATCGCGCCGAAAACCGCCAAGGTTCGAGGATAGAAGCCCATCGAATCCAGGTTCACCGCCAATGCCGCCACCGCGTGGGGGTTGTGCGCCACATCGAGCACCAGCACCGGTTGGCCAGGCACGATCTGGAAGCGCCCGGGCAGGTCCACCAGGGCCAGGCCCTCGCGCACCGCCTGCGCTCCAAGGGCAAGCCGGTCGCCCAGAGCCTCCAGGGCCGCCAGGGCGCCCGAG
>CAYYYC010000125.1:0-6268 GCA_964475695.1 uncultured Rubrivivax sp. | reverse complement strand
TGAAGCCTGCGCGCCTGAGCGGCACCGGCTTCGAGATCTCAGTCCCCCTGTTCGTCGAGGATGGCGACAAGGTCGAAATCGACACCAGGACGCACGAATACAAGAAACGGGTCTGACCCCGTCTTCGCCTGAACGGGGGCACCTTGGTGCCCCTTTTTTGTGGGCAGGAGCCGTGGCTCTGCGATCATCGCTCTGAGCCTGCTTCCATGAATTTCGCACCCATCAAACCCGCAGTCATCGTCTTCGATGAGGCCGGGATCCCCACGGCACCGCAATACGGCGACACCTATCACGCGCGGGCTGGAGCCCTGCCCCAGGCGCGAGCGGTGTTTCTGGAGGGCAACCGCCTGCCGCATCGCTGGCGGGGACGCGCGCAATTCGTGATCGTCGAGACGGGTTTCGGCCTGGGGAACAACTTTCTGGCCACCTGGCAGGCCTGGCGCGAAGACCCAGACCGCTGCGACAGGCTGCTGTACTTTGCCGTGGAGCGACACCCGGTCTCGCAGCCAGACCTGGCGACTGCCCATCAGATCCATCGCGGCACACCGGTCGAGACTTTGGCACAGGCCCTGAACAAGGCTTGGCCGCACCTCACCCCGGACATGCACACCCTTTCATTTGAGGACGGGCGGGTCGAGTTGTTTTTGAGTTGGGCCCAGGCCGGCGACGCGCTGCGTCGGTGCAGGCTCCAGGGTGATGCCTTCTTTCTCGATGGCTTCGACCCAAAGCGCAACCCCGAGATGTGGGATGACACGCTGCTGGGCACCATCGGCCGACTCGCCTCACCCGGCGCGACGGCGGCCACCTGGAGCGCGGCGCGCAGGGTGCGTGATGGCCTGAGGCGAGCCGGTTTCGAGGTCAGCAGCAGCGCCGGATTCGCCGGGAAGCGGGAAATGACCATGGCCGTCTACCGCCCTCAGGGCACTCGACGGGCGGCGCGTTGGGCGACGCCGACAAGGGTCGGCGTGGGGACACCCGAGGAGCCCATCGTCATTCTGGGGGCGGGCCTTGCCGGGGCGGCCTGCGCCTGGGCGCTGTCTCGCGCTTCGGGACACTGCCTGGTGCTCGACGAAATGGCGGCTCCGGCGGGCGGGGCCTCGGGAAATCCGGCGGGTCTGTTCCATGGCGTGGTTCACGGCCATGACGGCACCCACGCGCGGCTGGGCCGGGCTGCGGCCCTGATGGCCGAACGCACCTACCGGCCCTTGGTCGAGGCGGGGCAACTGCCCGGATCAATTCAAGGCCTGACTCGAACGGAAACCCGGCTGAGTGCCGGGCAGATGGAGCAACTCATCGAGCGACTGGGCCTGCCGAAAGGCTATGTGGATCTCGAGGAGGCGGCTGCCGACGCCGGCGCCGGTCTCTGGGTCTACCCCGGAGGCGGTTGGATCGACCCGCGAGCATGGGTCAACTTGGCGCTGTCCATGCCCGGGGTGACATTCCGGGGCGGCGTGTCGGTGACCGGCCTGCGGCCGCAGGGCAGCGGGTGGGCGCTGTTGGACAAATCGGGGATGACGGTGGCCCGCTCCCGAGCCGTGGTGCTGAGCTGTGCCGAGCAGGGCCTGGCGCTGGTTTCCTCCATCGACGGCACTGACGATGCCCAGCAGTGGCCCGTCAGCCTGTCCCGAGGGCAGCTCACCGGAGTGCCCCTGGACACCGAAGGGCTGCCGCAGCCCGTCAGACCCCTGAGTGGGGCAGGCTATGTGCTGACCGATCCTCGCGGCCATGTCTGGTGCGGCGCGACCACGCATCCGGACGACCCCTTCCCTGGCCCCCGGCAGGCCGATCACGAGGAAAACATCACCCGGCTCCAGGCCCTGCTGAATTGCCAGCCGAAGGTGGACATGGGTCGACTGGCTGGCCGCGTGGGCTGGCGCCTCAACACCCTCGATCGCCTTCCCCTGGTGGGACCTGTGGCCGCGCCAGCCGCAGCGCACTCGGCTCGAGTTCCAGCCGTTCACCCCACGGAAATCCCGGCTTGGGAAGGGCTCTACCTGGCCACAGCCCTGGGCTCCAGGGGCATCACCTGGGCACCCCTCATGGGGCGTCTGTTGACCGCCTGGCTCACCGACGGCCCCTTCCCCCTGCCCGGCGACCTGGTCGATGCGGTGGACCCCAGGCGTTTCGTGGCGCGCGGGAGCAGACGGCGCTCAAAAGCGGAGTGTTCGAACCCCTGAAGGCGTGCCCAGAAGGCACACCGATGCGCGGTGTCGAGCAAAGACACCCACCGTCACCACCCCCGGCCACTGATTGACCTCGCGCTCGAAGGCCAGGGGGTCTTCGATTCGCAGGCCGCGGACATCCAGAAGAGGCAGTCCGTTGTCGGTCAGCACCCCTTCGCGAAGGCCAGCCTGCCCCCCAAGGGAGGCGAACCGTCGGACCAGTTGCGGCACCGCCATGGGAATGACTTCCACCGGCAGGGGGAAACGCCCCAGAACATCCACAAGCTTGGACTCGTCGGCGATGCAGACGAAGCGATCGGCCAGATCGGCCACGATTTTTTCCCGGGTCAGCGCGGCACCACCGCCCTTGATCATGAAACCGCGAGGGTCGATCTCATCGGCGCCGTCAATGTAGACGGCCAGTCGTTCAACATCGCGGGCTTCCACGACCGCAATGCCATGACGACGCATTCGCTCGGTGCTGCGCGAAGAGCTCGACACCGCCGCGCTGATGCGCTCCTTCATCGTGGCCAAGGCGTCGATGAAGTGATCCACAGTGGAGCCGGTTCCGACCCCAACGACTTCGCCGGGCACCACATGGGCCAGAGCAGCCTGGCCGACCAAGGCCTTGAGTTCGTCTTGAGTCATCTTGGGCAGGGTTGAGGGCGCCGGTGCTCCAGGCGGGGGACAATGCCTCCATTATGTCCATCGTCCCCTACGCCCTGACCCGCCCATTTCTCTTTGGGATGGACCCGGAGTCCGCCCACGACATCACCTTGGGCACGATCGCCCGGCTGCAGAACACCCCTCTGCAATGCGGCTGGGCTCAGCCTCGGGTGACCTCCCCGGTCACTCTGGCGGGCCTGCGATTCCCCAATCGGGTGGGCTTGGCCGCGGGCCTGGACAAGAACGGCCGATGCATCGATGGTCTGGGTGCCATGGGTTTTGGCTTCATCGAGGTGGGCACGGTCACCCCGCTGGCCCAGAGCGGCAACCCCAAGCCGCGCATCTTCCGCATCGTCGAGCGGGACGCGCTGATCAACCGGCTGGGCTTCAACAACGAGGGCCTGGCCAGCTTCATCGGCCATGTGCAGAGTGCCCACAGTTTTCGCCGAGCCGGCGGTCTCGTGGGACTGAACATCGGAAAGAACGCCGGCACGCCGATCGAGCGGGCTGCAGACGACTACCTGGCCTGCCTCAGCGGCGTCTATCCTCACGCCGACTATGTGACCGTCAACATCAGCAGTCCCAACACAGCCAACCTGCGCAGCCTGCAGTCCGACGAGGCCCTGGATGCGCTGCTCGGCGCGCTGGTGCAGCGCCGTGAGCAACTCGCGCGCCAGATGGACAGGCAAGTGCCCATGTTCCTCAAGATCGCGCCCGACCTGGATGAATCGCAGGTGGCCGTGATCGCAGCCACCCTGAAGCGCCACGGCATCGACGGCGTGATCGCCACCAACACCACGCTGGATCGACAGGCGGTCAGGGGGTTGCCCCATGCCGAAGAAGCCGGGGGGCTGTCCGGCGCTCCGGTGCTGCAGGCCAGCAACCGCGTCATTGCCCAGTTGCGCAGCGCCCTGGGCCCGGGATTTCCAATCATTGGCGTGGGCGGAATCCTGAGCGCCCAGGACGCCCTGGCCAAGCGTGAGGCCGGCGCGGATCTGGTCCAGATCTACACCGGCCTGATCTACCGCGGGCCTGAACTGGTCACGCAGGTGGCTCGAGCCCTGGCGGCGGGCTGAACCTTCCGGCTCGACCGCAGGCCTCAATCGGCCCGCACCACACCCTCGCGGCGGGGGTCGGCCCCACCGAACCAACCCTGGCTGGTGCGCTCGATGGCTTGGATTCCACTGGTGAGCTCACGCTCCTCGACACGGTGCCCGAGAGCCTGCAGGCTCTGCTTGAGCGCAGCGGGAAACCGTCCCTTCTCCAAAAGCAGCGGACCCGAGACCTGCACGAAATTGGGCAGGCTGATGGCCTCCTGGACATCAAGCCCCCATTGCTGGGTGGCCACCAGCGTCTTGGCAGTGAAGTGAATGATCATGCCGCCGCCGGGTGAGCCCAGGGACATCAGCAGGCGGCCGTCCTGGGCGTCGAACACCAGGGTGGGCGACATCGAGCTGCGTGGCCTCTTCAGCGGCTGCACCCGGTTGGCGACCGCGCGGCCCTGGGAATCGCGTGGTGCCAGCGAGAAGTCCGTCATCTGGTTGTTCAGCAGAAAGCCTCCAGCCAGGCCCGTGCCCCCGTCAACCATCACGCGGGCGCCGAATTGGGCTTCGATGGTTGTGGTCAGCGAGACCGCCTGCCCCTGCCCGTCAACCACGCTGATGTGGCTGGTGCCACGCTCAACCTGCTCAGGCATGGGTGCCCAGGGGCCGCCCTGGATGCCCAGGCGGATCGGCACCACGGTCTCGCCGCTGGCGGAATCCGCCTCGGGCGTCCCGGCCTCCACCCGTGTCGCAGCCTGGGGGCCGATCAACCCGGACCGCTGGGCCAGGTAGCGCCCGTCAAGCAGACTGTCCCAACGGCCGGCCGGCGGAGCCACGAACCCTGGGTCAGCGATGTAGAGCGCCCTGTCGGCATAAGCCAGTCGTGCCGCTTCGCTGTAGTGGTGGAGCCATGCGGCCGAGGGAACCCCCTCCTGCAGGCCGCCGCGCAAGTCCAACGCCTGCAGCATCCCCAGGATCTGCATCATCGTCAGATGTCCCGACGACGGCGGCGGAAATCCGCAGACCCGCAACCGGGTCAGCCAAAGGGTGCAGATCGGCTCGCGCTCAATGGCCCGGTAGCTCCCCAGATCCGCCTCCGACAACACGCCCGGCACCGGGTGCGCCCGGACTGCAGCGGCAATGCTGCGGGCCACCGCGCCTTCGTGCAGCGCCTGGGATCCCTCGCGCGCCAGTCGCCGCAGCAGTTGGCCCATGGCAGGGTTGCGCAGCCGGTGGCCCACCGGCCACGGCGTGCCATCAGCCTGGTAATACAAGGCGCGGGCCTGCGGGTCCTGCCGCAGCCAGGGATCGATCTGCAACAGGCGGTGCAGCCTGGGACCCATCGCAAACCCATCCTCGGCCAACCGAATGGCCGGCTCGAACAGATCTGCCCAAGGCAGCCGGCCGAGTTGGCCATGCGCCAACTCCAGCATGCGCACGGCACCGGGCGTGGCCACCGCCCGCCCCCCAAACATGGCCTGCTGCAGAGGCACAGGCCTGCCCTGAGCGTCAAGGAAATGGTCTTCCCGGGCGGCGGCCGGGGCGGTCTCGCGCCCATCCCAGGCCTGGACCCGTCGGCCCGACCAGGTGAGCATCAGGGCTCCGCCCCCGATCCCGCTGCTTTGGGGCTCCACCAGCGCCAAGGCCAGCTGCACCGCAATGGCCGCATCCACGGCCGATCCACCCGCGCGCAGGACGGCAAAGCCGGACTCGGTGGCCAAAGGGTTGGCCGCAGCCACCATGTGGCGGCTCCCGGCCCAGCCCTGGCGTGGTGTCCAGCCCGATGCAGCCTCAGGCTCCACGGCATCGGGCGAGAAACTCAGCGCAGGAGCAGGCAGCCTCTGGCCGCGCTCCTGGGCTGAGACCGATGGCGGAAAGGCCGTCGTGCCGAAGGCCGACAGCGCAAGGGCGACCAGCAGACTCCGCAACACCGCGCGAGCGCTCAGAAGGCCAATGCCACGCCCGTCTTCTCGCGCAGTTCCTGCTCGCTCACGCCCGGAGCCAGTTCAACCACCTTGAGGCCCTTCTCGGTCACATCCATGACCGCCAGGTCGGTGATGATTCGATCCACCACGCCCACGCCCGTCAGCGGCAGGGTGCACTTGTCCAGAATCTTGAGATCGGTGGTGCCATCCTTCTTGCGCGCCACATGCTCCATGAGCACCAGCACCCGGCCCACGCCGGCCACCAGATCCATGGCACCGCCCATGCCCTTGACCATCTTGCCCGGAATCATCCAGTTGGCCAGATCGCCCTGAGCCGAGACCTGCATTGCGCCCAGGATGGACAGGTTGATCTTGCCGGCCCGGATCATGGCAAAGCTGTCGTGGCTGCCGAAGATGCTCGTGCCCGGAATCGTCGTCACCGTCTGCTTGCCCGCATTGATGAGGTCGGGAT
>CAYYYC010000124.1:6193-6417 GCA_964475695.1 uncultured Rubrivivax sp. | reverse complement strand
CCCCGGGCGCACCCCCAGCAGAGAACCCAGCGCGGTGCCGCGCAGGACCGCCGGCAGGCCGTCCTTGAGGTCCTGAGCGGTCGGCAGCAGGCCTTTGACATCCTTGGTGAACACCTCGCGGTCTTCCTCAGGCATGCCCAGGTTGGTGATGATTTCACCGAACCCGAAGACACCCATGGCGATGGCCACGAATCCGATCCCGTCCGTGAGCTCAGGGATGTCGA